>JBARVK010000515.1:0-2887 GCA_049646225.1 Nodosilinea sp. | reverse complement strand
GGACTAAAAGTCCAAGGCTCAAAGCCGAAATCCTCTAAAGAGGATTGGGAACCGGGTTCCCCAGTCTGCGACCGCAGACTTTTTCGATGAGCCAGGGAGTTCACTCCCTGGTGGTTGTGGCCGAAGTCCCTTAGCCTATAGACATTCCAGGGATAGTTTAGCCACCTTGACAGGGCTGGCAGTGCCAGCTGCCGCCAAAATCGCCAATCTAAAATCGCCATCACCGGGGCGCGTCGGGCTTGTAGTAGTCATTGGGGCTGGCCGTCTGGCTGCCGCCATCTTTGTTGATGCAGCCAGGTTTATCAACGTAGCGGCAGACACGGGCATAGAGCCGAGCGCGGGTGCCGGGTGGGCCAGCGGAAAACAGGACGCGATCGCCTCCCACAATACCCACCAAAATTTTGACGCCGCACACGGAGCAGGTTTGGGGAGCAGCCATGGGTTTACCTCAGTTGACCTGTGAGGATTTTACCCTTTAGAGGTGGATGGGTTGCGCCAGGTTTGTACTAAGGATCGCAGGGGCTTGGGTAGCCAGGAGTCGTACTGGGGGTAGATAGGCAGGCGGGGCTGAAGTTGCCAACCGGCGGGGGCGATCGCCTCTCGCAGCGACTCTGGTGTGGGGTGGTCGTAGTCAGGGTTGACTTCATCCACCGGGCTGATGCCGCCAAGATCTCTGGCACCGGCGACCAAGCAATTTAGCAATCCTGTGTGACTAACTAAGTTGGGCGGAATCTGAATGACAACGTCCGGGGGCAGACATGCCCTCGCCAGATGCACGGCTCTCACCAGCGCGGCTTCATCGAGGGCAGCACCCGGCTGAAGCTGGCGCTGTCCTGGGCTGTGGGGCTGCAAAATGACTTCTTGAATGTGGCCATAGCGATGGTGAATGGTTGCGATCGCCCGTAGCGACTCTACCCAGTCGGCCTCCGTCTCGCCCAGCCCCAGCAGCAGCCCGGTGGTAAAGGGTATACCCAACTCGCCCGCCTGAATCAACTGGTTGAGACGCACCTCAGGGCGCTTGCTGGGGGCGTGACGATGCACCGTCTCCAAAAGCTGGGGCGTTATCTGCTCTACCATTAGCCCCATCGAGACATTTACCTCGCGCAGCTGTGCCATCTCGGCGCGGCTCAAGGGGCCAGCATTGGTGTGGGGCAGCAGCCCGGCCTGTAGCGCCAGGTCACAGATTTGCACAATGTGGTGCAGCCAATCGGCGCGGCGGGCGCTGCCGGGGGCCACTTCGCCGCTGAGCACCAGTATCTCGCAGACGCCCCACTGCCGCAGCAGGGGCAGCTGTTGAGCGACAGAATCAAGCCTGAGCCAGGGTGATTGCTCTGGCTCGGCCCGAAAGTTGCAGTAGGTGCAGCGGTTAAAGCATTCGTAGGTGGGTACCAGAGTGTGGGCACGGCTGTAGGTTACTAAACCTAGCGGCTGGCCTACTGCTGAGAGTTGACGACTACCCTGCTCAACATCCATCGCCTGCTCCATAGCCCTGACCGCGCGATAATACCAAATCCAAATCACAGAGCCCCAATCTCAAACAGGCGGCTTGCGTAGGGGCAAACGATGGTTGCCCAGCCCAATTGGGGGTTGCTGAGGCAGATTTAGTGTAAGTCAGTCTAGGCTACTGTGCGGATGACTTCTACCGGAAAACCAGCGGCCTTCCAGGCCGCGACCCCGCCGCGCACAATGGCCACCCGAGAAAACCCTGCGGTTCGCAGCTGCTCCGCTACCGCCGCGGCCTCATCGTCGGTGTTGCTATAGATATAGAGATCGCGGGTGACCTCAAAGCACTGAGCCGCCGTCTCTAGCAACGAGTTAACGGGGATAGAGATAGCGCCCGTAATGTGGCTGTGGTTAAAATCGACGCGATCGCGGACGTCAATAATGGTCAGCGCCGGCTCACCCCAGTCAAGCCGCTCTTTGAGGTCGTATACACGCGACTTAGGCCGCAGGGGCGAAGGCTTGGGCAAAAAGCCAAAGAAGCGATTCATGGTGAGGAGGATCCTGAGGAAGGCGTTCTCTTGCAATGTAACAAACCTTAATGGGGTCGGCAAACTTTTGTGGCGAAACATAGACAAAGTCAGGCCCCGATTGGCTCATATTGATTGAAATTATTCAATTGGTTGCCAAATAAAATTTCAGGCTAAGCGCAGGGGTTTCTATCCCGCTGTCGAAGAAATCACTGGCTCTATTGCAGCGGTGGCGTGTGCGCATTCAAGCTCGATCCTTTGTACTGGTTCAGGCTTCTCGCAGTAGCATTGGAAGAGTTGCCCCTGGAGATCTGGCCCTATTTCTGTCGCTGACTCACCCCACATTGACTCTGGTGGCCTGATTCAAGCGCTGCCGGGAGAGGTCATTTGCAATATCGCCGCTGGCGAAGTCATTGACTCGCTGGCGGCGGCAGTGCGCGAACTGGTCGAAAATGCCCTTGACGCTGGGGCTACCCACATCACCATTGCCCTCTGGCCTGAGCAGGGGCGGGTGCAGGTATCCGACAACGGCATCGGCATGGCCCTGGACAATCTTCACCAGGCGGCGATTCCCCACAGCACCAGCAAAATTCGCACCCAGGCCGATCTGTGGCAGGTGCAGAGCCTGGGGTTTCGGGGCGAAGCCCTGCACAGCCTGGCCCAGGTGGCTCAGCTAGAGATTTGCAGCCGCCCCTCCAGCGATCGGTCGGGCTGGCGAGTAGCTTACTCGACCCAGGGAGAACCGCTGTCTACTACCCCCGTAGCGATCGCCCCCGGCAGCGTCGTCACCCTGAACCGCCTGTTCGATCGCTGGCCTGCCCGCCGTCAGCGGCTGCCGGCTATCCCGCGACAGCTCACCCAGGTGCAGCGGGTGATTCACCATTGCGCTCTGGCCCACCCTACCGTTACCTGGGCAG
>JBARVK010000514.1:0-1961 GCA_049646225.1 Nodosilinea sp. | reverse complement strand
GGCATCCTGTCAACCCAGGTGCAGCAGTACCTGCGCCGATCTGACGACGCCACCTGGCTAAAACTGCGCAGCCTGATCGACCCGCTGGCCAAAGACAACGCTCGCAACGAGCGGATAGCCCTAGAGACCCTGCTGCGTAACCAGACTATTACCCCCAACCAGCAGACTGCCCTGGGCGAACTGTGGGCCTACGGTCAGCGATCCAGCAGTCAAGATTTGAGTAATCTCCTGGACTCTGTGGAGCAGGCGCGGCAGATCTACCAGCAGGCGATGGCCAACTTTGACCTGCTGGTTTCCCAGGCCGAAGGCGTCACAGAATCTCCTCAGGTGCTCGATCTTGCCCTCAAAGACTGGACCGACGCCCAGGTCGACATTCGCCGGGCTGCGGAGCGTATGCTGGCCCAGGGCATTGCCTCTGGACTGCCCCCCGACCTGCTCGACCGAGCCGTTCACCTTCAGCTCGAAGATACTCTGCCGGGTGCCATCGAGCCCTTTGCTCGCCAGCTGCTGCTCGCGACCCTAGAGCCCAACTTAGTGGAAGACAGCGATCGCACCCGGCTGCAGGCCGATATGGCTGCCGAGGCGGTCAAGCCTGTCTTTGTAGAAGCACAGGAGGGAGAACTCATCGTGGCTGCGGGCGACGTGATTACCCAGAGTCGGTTTGTGCTGCTCGACAGCTTTAACCTCAGCCAGCGCCGCTTTAATTACTGGGGCCTAGCCATGTTTGGGGGGTTGGTCGCCGGTGGGGTCGGCCTGTTTTTGCTGATCGAGCGCTGGGTGCCCCAGCGACTGCGCCAGCAAGACTACCTGTTGTTAACCGCCATGGTCGTCAGTACGGGCGTTATGAAAATGGTGGGAGTAGCCGCCTATGGGCTGCCCGCTATTGGTCTCCTGGCGGGCAGTTTCTACGGCCCTGTGCTAGGGGGCAGCCTAGTTGTGCTGGTCGCCATCCTGCTGCCGATCGGCGCGACGGTGAGCGGTATTTCGTTTATGGCGGGGGCCGCGGGAGCCTTTGTGTGCAGCCTGCTGGCGGGCCGAATGCGATCGCGCGAAGAACTGGCCCTCCTGGGCGGTGGCGTGGGGCTGACCCAGGGGGTAGCCTACCTGCTGCTAACGCTGGTCGTCAGCCCGGTGTCGCTGATTTCGGCCTGGTCGGGCATGCTGACCGGGGCCGCTCTTCAGGGCGTATACGGCGTGATTTCTAGCATTGCCGCTCTGGGGCTGAGCCCCTATCTAGAGCACCTCTTTGATCTGGTTACCCCGATTCGTTTGGCGGAGCTGTCTAATCCCAACCGACCCACCCTCAAGCGGCTGGCCTCAGAAGCGCCAGGCACCTCTCAGCACACGGTGTTTGTGGCCAGTCTGGCCGAAGCCGCCGCCCGTACCCTGGGTTGTAATGTGGAGCTTGTCCGAGCGGGAACCCTTTACCATGACATCGGTAAAATGCACGACCCCCAGGGCTTCATTGAAAACCAGATGGGCGGCCCCAATAAGCACGACGAGATTAACGATCCCTGGCTCAGCGCTGAGATCATCAAAAAACACGTCACCGAGGGCATTGTGATGGCCCGCAAGTGTCGACTGCCCAAAGCCGTGCAGGCTTTCATCCCCGAGCACCAGGGCACCATGCTGATCGGCTACTTCTACCACCAGGCTCAGGAACTGGCTAAAAACGAACCAACCCTAACGGTCAAAGAAGCTGACTTTCGCTACGACGGCCCCATTCCTCAGTCCCCAGAAACCGGCATTGTCATGCTGGCCGACTCCTGCGAAGCAGCCCTGCGATCGCTCACCGATGCCACCCCCGATGAAGCCCTGGCCATGGTCAACCGAATTTTGCGAGCCCGCTGGAAAGATAACCAACTGGTAGAATCTGGCCTCACCCGCGACCATATGACCCTAATTGCCGAAATCTTTGTGCAGGTGTGGCAGCAGTACAACCACAAGCGCATCGCTTACCC
>JBARVK010000513.1:0-3056 GCA_049646225.1 Nodosilinea sp. | reverse complement strand
AGACTAAGCACCCCAAAGTATTCACCTTTCAGACCTACGGTATTGGAACGCACAGTGATGAACGCGATCAGCTGGTTTATGGGTACCCGTCGAAGCCTACGGCGCAAACTGATGCCGCTGCTGGCCCTGGTTGGGCTGTTAGGGGTACTGCTGCTGGCCTGGCAGCCGTCGGCTAGCGCCCTCACCCCGCGCCACTACGACGAGCTGGAGTTTTCGCCCCTGCCTGATATTGAGATTCCGGTCTATGAGCGTTACGAGCTGCCCAACGGCCTGGTGGTATACCTGCTCGAAGACCACGAGTTGCCCCTGGTCACGGGTAGCGCCACCTTTCGCACCGGCAGCCGATTTGAACCCGCTGACAAGGTGGGCCTCGCCAATTTGACCGGAGAAGCCATGCGGCTGGGGGGCACCACCAACCTAGATGCGGATGCCCTCAACCAGGCCCTGGAACAGCGGGCCGCCTCAATCGAAACCAGCATTGATACCAGCGAGGGCAGCGCCAGCTTTAGCGCCCTCAGCGAAGACACCGCCGATGTCTTTGCGCTGTTTGCCGATGTCGTACAGCGTCCGGCCTTTGCAGCGGACAAAATCGATCTGCTCAAGCGCCAGTACAGCGGCAGCATTGCCCGTCGCAACGATGACCCCGACAGCATTACCAGCCGGGAATTTCGCAAGCTGGTCTACGGGGCCGACAGCCCCTACGCCCGGACAATGGAATACGCCACCCTCAATGCCATTGAGCGGGAGGATATTGAGCAGTTTTACCAGGCTTCGATTCGACCGGAGCGGACCATTTTGGGTATCGTGGGCGACTTTGACAGCGCCCAGATGAAGCAGCGGATTGCGGACTACTTTGGCCCCTGGCAGGGGACTGGAACCGCCCTAGATACAACGCTGCCAACCGTAGAGCAGGCTAGGGCTGGTGTGTTTAGGGTGTCGCAACCTCAGCTGACTCAGAGCTACGTTCAGCTGGGCCACCTGGGTGGGCAGCTCAACTACCCTGACCACGCCGCCTTAGCGGTGATGAACGAAGTGCTGAACGGGTTTAGCGGGCGATTGTTCAATGAGGTGCGATCGCGCCAGGGGTTAGCCTACTCGGTCTATGCCTTCTGGGCTCCTCGCTACGATTATCCGGGGCTGTTTATTGGTGGCGGTCAAACTCGATCTGAGGCCACCGTTCCGTTTATTCAGTCAACGCTGGCCGAAATCAACCGCATTCGCACCGCTCCAATTGCTGCAGCGGAGCTTGCCCAGGCCAAGGATGCGGTTTTAAACAGCTTTGTATTCAATTTCCAAAGCCCCGATCAGACGCTAGCGCGGCTGATTCGCTACGAGTACTACGACTACCCGCAGGATTTTGTGTTTCAGTTCCAAGATCAGGTGCGGGAGACAACCGTAGCCCAGGTGCAGGAAGCGGCCCAGACGCACCTGGCCCCAGAGCAGATTGTAATTTTGGTGGTTGGGGACCCGGC
Source organism: Nodosilinea sp. (assembly GCA_049646225.1). Taxonomy (GTDB): domain Bacteria; phylum Cyanobacteriota; class Cyanobacteriia; order Phormidesmidales; family Phormidesmidaceae; genus Nodosilinea. The sequence continues at coordinate 1,584 of JBARVK010000513.1, read as the reverse complement.
GGACATTCAGCCCGGTCTGGATGCCCTAGCCCCCAACACCGCCGTTACCCCGATCGACATCACTATCCCTCAGCCCGAAGCCTAGGGCGGGCTCAGGTGTCGGCCCCAGTGCTGCTATCGCCGTCGCTGGAGCCGTCTTCGGTGGTGCCAAACCAGTCGCCGGGCAGCATCTGGGTGGGGTCGTCGGTGGCCTCGGGGTCGTCTATGCTGTCGGTGGCCACGCTGTCAATGAGCACCCCGTAGTAGGGAACGCCTAGGTTTGCGGTGCCACTGGGGGCAGCGATAGGGGCGTCGTAAGACTGCGATCGCACGACTGCCTCAATGCCGCTCAGGTCGGCCAGCACCTCTTCAGCCCGCTGGTAGCGATCGGTAAAGTCGTAGAGCACCAGACGGCTGACAATATCGCCCAGCTTGGCGTCTAATTTGGGGGCCTCGTGCCGCCAGATCAGCTCCTCATGGACATCGCGGCGCAGGGCGTAGGCCGGAATACCGGTCAGTGCCTCAATGGCCGTGATGCCCAGGGCGTAGAGGTCGCTACCAAACTTAGGTAGCCCCGCCGACTGTTCGCTGGGCATGTAGCCCTGGGTACCCACCCCAATTGTGGAGGTAGAGGTGAGGTTTACCCCGGTGTCGGCCAGTTTGTTAGAAATGAGCTTGACGGCCCCAAAGTCAATCAGCACCAGCTGCCCGTCAGCCTGCCGCCGAATAATGTTGGAGGGTTTGATATCGCGGTGAATCACCCCCTGGTTGTGCACAAAGGCAATCACCGGCAGCAGCCTCAGCAGCAGATCGAGCACGTAGTCCTGGGGCATGGGGCGGCGGGAGGCCAGCTCGTCTTTGAGCAGGCGGCCCTCGATCATTTCTTCGACCAGGTAAAACGAGTTTTGAGCCTCAAAATAGGCCAGAAGCCGGGGTATTTGAGAATGATGACCTAATTTCTCCAGGGTTTCGGCTTCACCTTCGAAAAATCGCCGACCTAAGCGGTGCGCCCTCGGGTCATTGCTGATGATGCGCAGCTGCTTGACAACGCAAACCGGCGACCCAGGGCGCTGGGTGTCTTCGGCCACGTAGGTTTCGCCAAAGCCCCCCGAGCCCAGCAGCTGCACGATCCGGTAGCGGTTGGCCAACAGCAGGCCAATCACCTCAGCCTCCCGTAGTTTCAGCAGGTCTTGCAGGTCATCCTGCTGGCTGATAATTTCCTGCACAATGGGCGAGGTGACGTACTGCTCCAGGGTTTGCCGCAGACGCTGCTTACGCAACTGCTCTGTAATGATGTCGGCCACAATATACGTGCTGCCCAGCACCATCAAGCCCGCGATGGGGGCCCCCGTGGGCAGCAGCACTCCGGCCCCGGCAAAGGCACCATAGCTGAACCAAAACCAACCGCCGTTAGCCGCCGCTGTCCAGCCCAGCCGGGCGATCGGACGGTTGAAATGTCGCAGCAGCAGCACAAATCCGGTACCGCCGACTAGCACCAGCAGCCCCCGTAGCCAGGGGTCATCAATACCCAGACGCAGGGTTTGGCCACTGCGCAGGTTGGCAATGTCGGTAGCTAAAATTTCGACCCCGGCCATGGCCTCAGGG
>JBARVK010000512.1:0-10553 GCA_049646225.1 Nodosilinea sp. | reverse complement strand
CCCTACAGCCCTTTGTAGGTGATTAATCCCGAATCTGACCCGCCAACCCTCGACTTGAAGCGATATCTAGTAAGGAGCATTGCACTGCAACGCTCCTACAAATCGGGTGTTTACAGATAGGATTTGGGATGGAACCTGGCTAACCGACCCCAGGTTAGTCAGCATCGACACCACGTTTGCCGACCCGAATCAGCCTACGTTAGCCTGTCAATCGTTAGCCCTCTACACCAGAGCCAAATCATGGAGCCATCCTCAACCTACACACCCCCCAAAGTCTGGCAGTGGGAAACCGAGAGCGGCGGCACTTGGGCCAGCATTAACCGTCCGATCGCTGGCCCCACCCACGAGCAAGATCTGCCGATCGGCCAGCATCCGCTTCAGCTTTACTCCCTGGGCACGCCCAACGGGCAAAAGGTGACGATTATGCTGGAGGAACTGCTGGCGTTGGGCCTTGATGGCGCTGAATACGATGCCCACCTGATCAAGATCAACGAAGGCGACCAGTTTGGCAGCGGCTTTGTGGCGGTCAACCCCAACTCCAAAATTCCGGCCCTGGTCGATCGCAGCACTACCCCACCGACCCGGGTGTTTGAATCAGGGTCGATTTTGCTGTACCTGGCGGAAAAATTTAGCGCGCTCTTGCCCACCGAACCCGCCCAGCGCACAGAATGCCTCTCCTGGCTGTTTTGGCAGGTGGGGTCAGCCCCCTACGTTGGCGGCGGGTTTGGGCATTTTTACAGCTATGCCCCCACCAAAATTGAATACGCCATCGATCGCTTCACGATGGAAACCAAGCGCCAGATGGACGTGCTCGATCGCCAGCTAGCCGATCGGCCCTACATCAGCGGCGAAGCCTACACCATCGCTGACATGGCCATCTGGCCCTGGTACGGTGCGCTCGTTTTAGACTACCTCTACGCCGGGGCCGCCGAGTTTCTTGACGCCTCGTCCTACACCCACCTGGGACGCTGGGCCAAGCAGATCGACGCCCGGTCAGCGGTGCAGCGCGGACACATCGTCAACCGCACCTGGGGGCCTTTGGAAGAGCAGCTCCACGAGCGACACGCGGCCAGCGATTTTGAGCACCGCACCCAGGACAAGCTAGAAGCCGCCAGCTAAAGGCGGGTGTAATACCGAATCCGAATCGTATCCCCCCCGATCGCCCATAGGCAAATGGCGTAGGGGCAAACGGCGTTTGCCCAGCTCAATCGGGGGTTAGTCAGAGAAGATGCCGTACCAATCAAATTTTCGGTGCCGATGCTCAGCTAGAGGTTTGCCCACCCGTAACATCCAGCAGCGCTCCAGTCACGAAGCTGCTGTCTTCAGCCGCCATATACACGTAGGCCGGTGCCAGTTCCTCCGGTTGGGCGGCGCGCTGCATCGCTACGTCGGTATCGTAGCTGCCCACCTTTTCTTTGGGCATCGTGGCGGGAATGTTTGGCGTCCAAACCGGGCCTGGTACCACTGAGTTGACCCGAATCTTGCGATCGGCTAGATTCAGCGCCAGGGATTGGGTAAACGTATGCACAGCCCCTTTGCTGGTGGCGTAGTCAACCAGCATGTCTTTGCCAATTTTGCCGACAATGCTGCCGGTGTTGATAATCACATCACCCGCCTGCAGGTGGGGCAGCGCCGCTTTGACCATGTAGAAATAGCCAAACACGTTGGTTTCCATGGTGCGGCGAAACTGCTCTAGGGAAATGTCTTCAAACCGCTGTTGCGTCATCTGGTAGGCGGCGTTGTTGACCAAAATGTTGAGCTGGCCGAACTCATCGACCGTTTTTTTCACAGCCGCTTGGCAGGCATCAAAATCTCGCACGTCAAATTTAAGCGTCAGGCATTTTCGACCCCGCTGCTTGACCAACGCCTGAGTGGTTTCGGCATCGCTGTCGTTTTCGTTGTAGAGAATGGCGACGTCGGCCCCTTCCATGGCGTAGGCGATCGCCACGGCTCGGCCAATTCCCGAGTCGCCACCCGTGATCAGAGCTACTTTACCGACCAATTTATCGGCGGGTCGATAGTTCGACAAATCACTATCGGGGGCCGGGGTCATATCCGACTGCTTGGCCGGATAGTCTAGCTGCTGAGCCGGAATTTCGTCGGGAGTAGGGCGGCGCTCTTTAGAAGATTGCATGGTAAATTTTGCTGCTGCGGTTTTGAATTCAAGCCTCCTATGGTAGAAAACCTTTTGCTGTTGGCCATGGCTCTATAGCCAGAGCTGCCGCTCTTTCAGGGGGAGGAGATTGAGACTCTGTACTCAGTCCTCACTGTGCAAACCTGCGCCACTGAGTCGGCGGCGGCATCAGAAATTCGTAGGCCCCCGCCGCCTGCCCTGGAGCGGCGGTCAGCACGATATCAAAAGACAGCGACAGGCGCAGATCGTCGGTATGGTTTGGTGTCACCCCGTGGCGCTGTTTTGCCGGAAAAATAATCAGCCGCCCCTCGGTGGGTAAATACAGGGCCTGATCTTGGTTGAGATAGTTCCAGTCGGCGATGATATCGGTATTTTCGCTGCCCAAACCGGGGCTGACCTCGTTGGGGCGGGCATCGTCAAAGAAGGTGAGGCAGCCTGCCGCATCGGTACCTGAGTCGGGCACGGCAACATAGTACACGGCGCTGACGTGGGCGGTGTTGTGGCAGTGGGCACCAACCTCCTGCTGGGGGCGCGACACCACCGGCCAGGCCCTTTGAATATAGAGATCGACCTGGCTAAGATCTAGCCCTAACTCCTTTAAGTAAATCATCACGTGGGTTTCGACCTGGGCCACTACCCAGCTGAACCGAGGGTCGGTATGGATTTTCTCCACGCCGTGCAGGTCACCGGTCCAGGCCATCTCAGGGAAGTTGCGCGGTTCGCTGCCGCTAGCTTCTAGGTCGAGAATGGCCTCGGTAAGGGCGGCTTTATGCGCAACCGCCTCGGGCAAATCGTCGTAGTAAACGGCAAGGGGAAACCAGGTATCGAGAGACATCGGCGGGGGTTGGCGAGGACAGGTGCTAGGCCATACTGTGAAGTACTGATGTGACTTGACGGTAGGCCCAGGACTGAGATCAGCTTAGCAGGGTAGATGAGGCCAACAATGGAGTGGATTACGACTCGACCCGTTGCCCACCGGGGCCTGCACCAGGGTACGGCGGTGCCAGAAAATTCGCTGGCGGCGTTCGAGGCGGCGATCGCGGCCAACCATCCCATCGAGCTCGATGTGCAGCTGCTGGCCGATGGCCACCTGGCGGTGTTCCACGATCGCGACCTAAAGCGCCTAACGGGCTACAAGGGCCGCATCGCCGACCAAACCCTCGGCGACCTGGGAGAGTTTCGTCTGTTTGGCACTGACCAGACTATTCCTTCCCTGGCCGCAACCCTGGCCTGCATCGGGGGCCGGGTGCCGCTGCTGATTGAGATCAAAAACGAGAAGAAAGTTGGCCCCCCCGAGCGGGCGCTAGTCAAAACCCTGGCGGGCTACCGGGGCGAGTTTGCGGTGCAGTCGTTTAACCCGCGATCGCTACAGTGGTTACGGTATCAGGCTCCGACCATTGCCCGTGGGCAGCTGGCTAGCAAGCCGCAGCCCTTTTTGCGCAGTCACCTGCTGCTCAGCTGGGCCAGCGCTCCCCACTTTATTGCCTACAACGTGAAGGCGCTGCCCACCCTGTCAACAACCCTGGCCCGCCACCACTTTAACCGCCCGCTGCTGGCCTGGACGGTGCGTAGTCAAAACGATTTAGAGCGGGCTAGCCAGTACGCCGACAACTACATCTTCGATCCGTTTTAGACCTGTCTTACCCCTTGGGCAACCTTCTCAGTAAACTTTCAGCCGATCCTCATCCTGGCAACGGGCGGGTTGGGTAAATTGTCGAAATGCTCACTGGTGTCGCGAATGCCCCGATCAATCGAAAGTCTATGGGCCGTAGCCAAAGTGCAGGCAAAGCTAGAGGTTAGGATACCCCCTGTACCTGGCTCGGCAACTGACTCTACCCTCTGGCCCCAGGCGGAGGCAACCACCAGCTCTACCCCAACCGCCAGTCCCAATCAACCCTTGACCCAGCCAGCTATTTCCGTTGTCATTCCCGCGCTCGACGAGGCGGCTAACTTGCCCTCAGTACTAGACACGATCCAGGCGGCGACCCAGATAGAGGTGATCGTTGTAGATGGTGGTAGCTCTGATGGTACGGCAACAGTGGCCCAGGCGATGGGGACCAAAGTCGTCAGATCGGCGCCGGGGCGATCGCACCAGCAAAACCAGGGGGCTAGGGTCGCCAGTGGCTCAATTCTGCTGTTTCTCCACGCCGATACCCGTCTGCCCGAGGGGTTTGAGGGGGCTATTCGCCAGACCCTAGCTCGGCCCGGTGTGGTGGCTGGAGCCTTTCGCCTCACCATCAATGGCCAGGGAAAGCGCTTGCGCTGGGTGGAATGGGGGGTTAACCTGCGATCGCGCCTTCTCCAAATGCCCTACGGCGACCAGGGACTCTTTGTGACGGCAGAGGTGTTTCACCAGCTGGGCGGCTTCCCCGACCTGCCCATGATGGAAGACTTTGAGCTGGTGCGGCAGTTGCGAAAACTGGGCAGGGTGGCGATCGCCCCTGAAGCCGTCGTGACCAGCGATCGACGCTGGCGCCGTCTCGGCATTCTGCGCACCACCCTCGCCAACCAGGCCATGATCATCGGTTATCTGCTCGGCGTCGATCCACACCGGCTGGCGCGATGGTACCGAAATTTAGGTAAATCTCGTTAGCAGCATCTCCTTGATAACGTTGTCGGACACCAGAACATATCGGTTATACCGTGCTCTCCGGTGTCCGGTCTGCATCTTCCTCTAGCAGGCTAAAGTCTACTCCAGCATATAGATCGCTGAGGGGTAGCGCCAGGTCTAGAGAGGCTAGCTCTAGCACCCCATCTTGCGCTTCGTAGTCGGTTAAAAGCCACTGCCCATTTGGGGTTTTGAGGTGCTGCATCACCCGCCAGCGGTATTGCTCCACAAGCACGTATTCTCGAAAACTGGACAGCGAACGGTAGTAGTCAAACTTGTCGCCCTGGTCATAGTTTTTAGTTGATTTTGAGGCGACCTCTACGATCAGGCTGGGGTTGACCACCGTGGTCGTGCCGGAGCCATAGTAGACCGGCTCCCCCGCAATTACCATCACATCTGGGTAGGTGTAGATGCGGTAGCGCTCTACCCAGACGCGCACGTTTTCAGTAAACAACCGATAACCTTTAGCCCGCAGCGGCGGCTTAAGCGCCACGCACAGGTTGGTGACAATTTCGTTGTGATTAGTTGTTCCACCAGCCACCGGCACAATCGCTCCATCGCGGTATTCGCTGCGAAAATCGGCCTCGGCTTCCTGGGCCAGGTACTCTTCCGGGCTGTAGTGTCGCTTTGCGGCCTCGACAATCATGCCAACTCCTGCACTCGGTATTCCACTATTTTGCTATGCACCTGGGGAAGCTGGCATTTTAGACCCAACTTAGCCCGATAGTAGACCACCGCTCATGCGCTTCATCACTCGGCCCGCGATATCGGCGTAGCTTACCTCGCCTGCCAAAATCTGCCCCAGTCGCTGGGTCGCGGTGGGGCGCTTAATACCCACCCGATACCCAATCCCCGGCACCCGAAAGAATAGCCCCGCAATCCGTTTGGCCCAGGGCATGTCTTCACCCCAGGTGCTGTGCATGGTGGCGGTGTAGTTTGCTAGCGCCTCTGGCTCTCCTGCCAATGCCGCGTGGATGGCCTCAGCCGCCCGCACCCCGCTAATCATGCCGGGGCGAATGCCCTCCGCACTGAGCGGATCGACAATGGCAGCGGCCTCGCCGACCAGCACCGCCCGGTGGGTGTGCAGGGGGTGATTGCCGTCCCACAGCTTTAGCGGGTAGGTGTAGACTGTGCCCTGATCGGGGCTGACCCCAAAGGACTGGCTGTATTTTTCTAGGGGCTTGCGGTAATCGGCTGGGGCCTGGCCTAAAAACGTCGCCACCCCGATCGAGTAGCCGTCGGCCTTGGGAAAGTTCCAGGCGCAGCCCTGCTTGACCAGGCCAAACTCAAAGTTGATCGCGCAGTCATCTTCCACCGGGGCATTCACCTCTAAAATGCTGGCGGTACGCAGCGCCACATCGGGGAAGCCCAGCCACTTCGCCATCGGCCCGGTCGCCCCGTCGGCGGCCACCAGATAGGCCGCCTCTAGCGTTTCATCAGGGGTAGAGACTTGCCAGTAGTCGCCTTTGTTGGCGATCGCCGTCACCGCTATACCATCCTTCAGCTGTGCCCCCTGGTTTTGCGCCTGCTGCACGAGAAAGCGATCGAAAACGTCCCGATTCACCATCCAGATCGGGTCGGTGGTGGTGAGTTCGGCCTCAATGGGGTCACCTAGTTTGTAGGTATAGCGCACGCGGCGTAGGGAACGCGCGATCGCGGGGGCAAAGTCAAACTCAAAAAACTCGGCCACGCTGGGGGATACCGCCCCGCTACAGGGTTTATAGCGAGGGAAAACATCTTTCTCTACCATCAGCACCGAGTGCCCCTGCTTAGCGAGGTGGTAGGCAGTAGAGGCTCCGGCGGGGCCAGCCCCCACGACAATGACATCGTACATGGCAGATCACAGCATTTTGGTGCCCTTATCGTATCGCTTCAATGGTTAGCAAATGGCAGAATCTATCTTTAGTTGCCCCCCCCCGGCATTGAAGTTTAAAGAGTCTCGGGGTTAAGTAAACAGATTGGGTTACGGCCTTTGAGCCCAAAACAAGGTCATCGAATGGGTAACTCAGCTTTGATCAAACAATCTTATTGGCTTAGGTACTATGCAACGCAACACTTCAAAGGTGGCCATCGGTGTGCTGGGGGTCGTCGCTCTCGGCATGTTAACCGGTTGCGGTAGCGACCCTACCGCCAATACGCCCAATGCGCCCGAAACCGCCAGTGCTGATGGCGAAACCGGCACCCTGCTGATTCGAGCCAACGGCGAAGATTTTGTGCGCCAGGGGTTTACCACCAAAGACGGCTGGGAGATGACCTTCGATCATCTCTACGTATCGCTAGCCGACATTACCGCTGCTCAAACCGACCCGCCCTTTGACCCCGAAGCGGGTACCGAACTCCAAGCCAAAGCTGAGGCCAAGGTCGAGGCAGACCAGGTGATTGATCTGGCCGAGGGCGATGATGCGGCAGAGCCGATTCTGGTGAGCGAGGTCGAGGCTCCAGCCGGACGCTTCAACGCGCTGACCTGGCGTATGGTACCCGCCGAGTCAGGCCCGTCCGAAGGCTACTCCATTTGGATGCAGGGCACCGCCACCAAAGCGGGCGAAACCGTACCGTTTACCGTCAAGGTCAACGAAGAGCTGGCCTTTACCTGCGGTGACTTTGTCGGCGACGAGCGCAAGGGCATTTTGACCGCTGGTGACCAGGCCGAGATGGAGGCCACCTTCCACTTTGATCACCTATTTGGCGACGGCAGTGCCCCCGCTGATGACGGTATCAATACCGGGGCTTTGGGCTTTGAGCCGCTGGCCGCCCTGGCCGAAAACGGTGTTGTCGATGTCGATAGTTCGGCGCTCCAGGCCGGTCTTTCTGAGGCCGACTACAAAACATTCTTAGGCATCCTGCCAAGCCTGGGCCACGTGGGCGAAGGCCACTGTGAAGAAATCAACCTCACCGCTCTATGAAACGACAACTAAACGTGGCCTGGCTATTGGCCCTGGGCTTGGCGAGCGGGGCCTCTCCGGGGTTGGCCCACGGGGTAACGGTAGAGCATCGCCAGGTCAGTAGTGTTGAACTCGAAGCCCGGTTTGAAACTGGCGAGCCGATGGTCAATGCCCAGGTGCTGGTCTATGCCCCCAGCAACCCCAGCGAAGTCTGGCAGCAGGGTACCACCGACGACCAGGGGCGCTTTAGCTTTGCCCCCGACCCCGACCAGCCCGGCAGCTGGGAGGTGATGGTGCGCCAGGCGGGTCACGGCGTGCTGACTACGATTCCTGTCGAGGCGGCTACGTCTGACCCAGAGACAGAGGCAGAAACAGTCTCCAATTCTTTAATCTCTCCTAATACTTCTCTATCCCCAGTGCAGCGGGGTATTACTATTGGCTCTGTCATTTGGGGCTTTATTGGCACCGCTTTATTTTTTGCTAGAGGCAAGCGCTAGTGCACATCCCCGACGGAATTTTACCTGCCCAAGTTTGCGCGGCAGGCTATGCCATCACCGGGGTCGCCACCTGGTATTCGCTGCGGCAGATCAACCGCAGGCCCGACCCTGCGGCTGAGGTACCTAAGGCGTCGCTGCTAACGGCGGCGTTCTTTGTGGCGTCGTCGATTTATATTCCGGTACCGCCTGCCAGCGTACACCTGATTTTGAATGGTCTACTGGGGGTAGTGCTGGGGTATTTTGCCTTCCCGGCGATTTTGATTGGTCTGTTTTTTCAGGCCCTCGTCATAGGCCACGGCGGTCTCACGACCCTGGGGGTCAATGCCACCATGATGGGCGTTCCGGCGCTGCTGGCCTACCACATCTTTCAAACCCGCAACGTCTTGGGCAAAATGCTGCCCGAGCCCACCCGCACGGGTCTGTTTGCTTTTTTGGGCGGTGCGATGGGGTTGGGCATAGCGGCGCTAATTTTTTTGGCGCTAATTGTGTTTAACATTCCAGCCGAGCTCAATGCTGGGGCCGAACAGGCGGCAGTGCTGACGTTATCGCTGGGCCACATTCCGCTGGCTATCGTCGAAGGAGTGTTTACCGCCATGCTGGTGCTGTTTTTGCGTCGGGTCAAGCCCGAGCTGCTGGAGGGCTAGGTCACGATGGGAGTTGCCAGTGCCGATACCTACATTCACCGCGAATCGGTGGTGCACCAGTGGTCACCCCGGCTCAAGCTGATTAGTCTGGGGCTGCTGATGTTTGCCTTTGCCACAGTACAGCAGCTTGCCCTGGTGCCCTGGATGCTGGGGCTAGCGGCGCTGCTCTACGGACTGTCGAGACTACCGATGTCGTTTTTGCGGCAGCGGCTGAGCTATCCGGGCCTGTTTATTTTGGCGGTGGTGGTGCTGCTGCCCCTAACGGTAGGGGAAACAGTGCTGGGCCAGTGGGGCTGGTTCACCCTGCGCGAAGAAGGGCTGCGGGCCACGGGGCTGATTGTGGGGCGGTTTTTGTCGATTTTGACCCTGGGGTTTATTTTGCTGGGCACGACGCCGTTTTTGACGCTGCTGGGGACGATGCGATCGCTCGGTCTGCCCACCCTACTTGCTGATATGACCCTGCTGTCGTACCGTTACCTGTTTGAGATCGCCGCCATGCTCTCCACCATGCAGCAGGCCATGCGACTGCGGGGCTTTGGCCACAGTCGCCAGCGCTGGCTGCGGGTCAATCGCCAGACCATGCAGCAGTTAGCGATGCTGACCGGCAACTTACTCATTCGCAGCTACGAGCAGTCGGAGCGGGTGTACACAGCCATGCGGCTGCGAGGTTACGGTCAGAGCCGCCAGGTCGCCCCGATCCCCCAGGCCATTAGGCCCTCAACTCAAAACTGGGCCTTGACTGGGGCTGTGCTCGCGGCCTCGGTGGGGTTAATCATTGCAGAGATGGGACTGAGATCATGATGGATTTTGTTTCAACCGGCCTAAACTCGGTAACGATCGCCCAAGAGCCTCAGCGCCCTGCGATCGCGGCCAAGGCTATCTCCTTTGGTTACCCCGACCAGCCCGAAGTGCTGCGGCAGGTCACCCTGACCGTTCAGGAGGGCGATCGCGTCGGCATCATCGGCCACAACGGCTGCGGCAAAACTACCCTGTTTATGCTGCTCTGCGGTGTGCTTACCCCTGTGGCAGGTGACATTCACCTGTTTGACGAACCCCTCACCCCCGGCCAGTTTCGCCCCGAAGTCGGCCTGCTCTTTCAGGATCCAGACGACCAGCTCTTCTCCGCCTCGGTGCGCGACGACATTGCCTTTGGTCCCCAAAACATGGGCTTTGACCCCGCCGAAGTCGATGCCCGCGTAGCACAGGCCGCCGATATGGCCGGCATTGCTCACCTGCTCGATCGCCTGCCCCACCACCTCTCCGGCGGCGAAAAACAAATGGTCGCGATCGCCGGCCTGCTGGCCATGACCCCCCAGATCATCCTCTACGACGAACCCACCGCCAGCCTCGACCTGCGTACCCGCCGCCGCCTAATCCGCTTTCTGCAAAACTCTACCGAAACCGTGCTGATCTCCTCCCACGACCTGGAGTTTGTGCTGGAGGTGTGCGATCGCGTCATTCTGATCGACGAAGGCCACATCATCGCCGACGGCTGCCCCCGAGCGATCATGGGCGACCAAGTTCTGATGGAAACCCACGGCCTGGAGAAACCGCACTCGCTAATTCCTCATGTGGAACCGCATCATGGGGAGTGATGGAGTGATGGAGTGATGGAGTGATGGGGTGATGGGGCGGGGGATGAGAAGGTGGGGAGTTTGGGAGATAGAAATTAAGGGTTAGGAAGATCGGGGTTGAGTGTTGCCTACAGGTTCGCTGGCAGAACAGAGGTTTAAACCGATGATCGGTCGATCCTTTCCGTGAGGTCCAGGACGACGGAACGTCCTGGTC
>JBARVK010000511.1:0-7727 GCA_049646225.1 Nodosilinea sp. | reverse complement strand
CTCCATCACCCCGCTCCCTCGCCCTCGCCGCTCTTGCCCTTGTCATTGCCAGCCACTTATTAGGCGCGATTCTCTATACTCACACCGCAGCCGTCGCCGATCGCCAATCCCTCACCCTGGGTCTAATTCAGGGCAACGTGCCCACCCGCGAAAAGCTGACGCCCCAGGGTGTGCGCCAGGCCCTGGAGGGCTACACCGAGGGCTACCGAACCCTGGCCGACCAGGGCGTGGCGGCGGTGGTGACGCCCGAAGGGGCATTGCCGCAGCTGTGGAACCCTAATTCGCCCCAAATAGCGGCCATTCTGCAAACCGTCAGCCAGGCGGGGGTGCCCCTGTGGTTGGGCACCTTTGCGCCTGTGCCCGGAGAGGGGCGACCCCAGTACACCCAAAGCATTCTAGAACTGCGCTCCGATGGCCAATACCACGGGCGCTACAACAAGGTGCAGCTGGTGCCCCTGGGCGAATACATTCCCTTCGAGGCGCTGCTGGGCCGCCTGATCAGTCGCCTCTCGCCGCTGGACAGCTACCTGGTGCCGGGGCAGCCTGGGCAGCAGGTCGACACCTCGGTGGGCCGGGGCATTGTGGGGATTTGCTACGAGTCGGCCTACAGCCGCCTGTTTCGGCGGCAGGCCCTGGCCGGGGGAGAGTTCATTGTCACCGCTTCTAACAACGACCCCTACCCGGTGTGGATGATGGTACAGCACCACGGGTTTGACGTACTGCGGGCGGTGGAGAGCGATCGCTGGGCGCTGCGGGTCACCAACACGGGTCTCTCGGGCCTGGTCGATAACCACGGTCGCACAATCTGGCTAGGGAAACCGCAGACGTATCTGACCTATCGGGCCGATCTGGAGCGCCGTCAAACCCTCACCCCCTACGTGCGCTGGGGCGACTGGCTGACGCCCTTGCTGCTGGGGCTAACGGTCGTTTGGGGCGGGTGGGGCCAGCGGCGATCGGGCCTTTAGCCGGGGTTCTTTAGCCTGGGCCAGAAAAAATCGAGGGTAGCGAGCATCGCGCCGCCGACGATGAGCCCGCAGGCCAGCCCCACTGACCAGGTGGCCTCGGCTCGCCCAGCAGCCACGAGCAGCAGAGTCGAGAGCAGCGGTGCCGCGTAGGACAGCGCCCCCAGGGCGCGAATATTGCCGCGCTTCACCCCGTAGTCCCAGGTGAAGAAAGCGAGTCCCACTGGCCCCAGGCCCAGGGCCAGAATGGCGATCCACTCCCCTCCGACGGGCACCACCGTCGGTTCAAACAGGGCATGGCAGATCCAGGCCAGTATGGCCGTCGCGCCGCAAAAGCCCCCCACAGCGCTGGTCGGAATCGCGCCCAACCGCCGCGAGAGAATTGAGTAGCCCGACCAGGTGAGGGCGCAGACCAGCGCTGCCAGATACCCGGTGGTGTATTGAGCCTCAAAGCTAAACCCCTGCCCCCCAGTGACGAGCAGCCCCGCCCCCAAAAAGCCCGCGATCGCCCCCGCCCCGTGAAACCACCGCAGCCGTTCCCCCGGCAGCAGGGCCGAAAAAAAGACAATCAGCAGCGGCCACAGGTAGGCGATCAGGCTCGCCTCTACCGCCGGGGCGTGGCGCAGGGCCATGAAATAGAAAAAGTGGTAGCCAAACAGCCCAACGATACCCAGAGCCCAAACCCGCCAGGGCAGCCGCAGGTGTTGCAGCACGTTGCCCCCCGCCTGTAGCCAGGCCGCCACCCCAATAGCAAAGGCGACCGTAAACGCCATCGCCGTCAGCTGAAACGGCGGTACGGCACCGCTGAGATCGGTGAGCAGGGCCAGGGTGGCCCACATGAGCACCGCCGAGAATCCAATTAGGGTCGCCTGGCGCTGAATTTGGCCCGGTTCCACGACCTTTCCCTCTGATATGCCCTGCTGTGTATTGTAGAGGTGTCAGTGTGGTAAGTGTCTCTGTACGACAGACATGGGAGATTGATGGACTCTGATCAGGCGCTGCTGTCGGTCGAGAACCTGGGCCGTCAGCTGGGCGATCGCTGGCTGTGGCGTGGGGTCCATTTCGATTTATTTTCGGGCGACTGCCTGGGTCTGGTGGCGCCGTCGGGCGTGGGCAAAACCCTGCTCATGCGCAATCTGGTGCTGCTCGACCCGTTTCAGCAGGGGGAGGTGAGGTTTGAGGGTAAACCGCTGACGGAGTGGTCTCTGCCGATCTATCGCAGCCGGGTGATGTATGTGCCCCAGCGGGCGATCGCCTTTGAGGGCACCGTGCAAGATAACCTCAGGCAAGTCTTTGCGCTGAGCCTCTATCGCCAGCGTCAGTTTGACCCAGATAGCATTCACGCCTGGTTGGCCCAGCTGGGGCGTGGTCCAGAGTTCCTAACGCGGCAGTGGCTGCGGCTTTCGGGTGGTGAGGCCCAAATTCTGGCGCTGCTGAGGGCTCTGCAGTTGGCCCCCCAGGTGCTCTTGCTCGATGAACCGACGGCCTCCCTCGATGCTGCCACGACGGCCCAGGTCGAAGCCCTGCTGCACGACTGGCTGCAGCAGCCCAACCGCGCCTGTATGGTGACCAGCCACGACACCGAGCAAATTCGCCGGGTTACTCACCGACAGCTCAACCTGGGGGAATTTGTGTAATGGAAAACACCTATATCGTCATTAGCGTCGGGCAGCTGGCCCTGGCGGCGCTGCTGATTGGGGTGAATGTGGCGCTGTCGGTGGCGCTACAGCTGGGCCTGGCTAAATCGCTGTTGATGGCCGCCCTGCGCATGGTGGTGCAGCTACTGCTGATTGGCTTTGTGCTGGAGTGGCTGTTCACCCAGGACAACGCCCTGGTGGTGCTGGCGATCGCCCTGGTGATGACCGCGATCGCCGGCGTTTCTGCGGTCAACCGCACCCAGCGTCGCTTCGGAGGCATCTACGGCAATAGCCTGCTGTCGGTACTGGCCTCATCGGCCCTGGTGACGGGCTTTGCCCTGGTTGGCATCATTCGCGTTGAGCCCTGGTACAACCCGCAGTACCTGATCCCTTTGCTGGGTATGGTGCTGGGCAACACCCTCAACGGCATTTCCCTGGGACTAGACCGCTTTATGGAAGGGCTGATTACCCAGCGCGACCAGGTTGAAACCCTGCTGGCGCTGGGGGCTAGCCGTTGGGAGGCCGCCCACGCTCAGATGCGCAACGCCCTGCGGGTGGGCATGATACCCACGATCAACTCAATGATGGTGATGGGGCTGGTTAGCCTACCGGGGATGATGACCGGGCAAATTTTGGCCGGGGCCGACCCCATCGACGCCGTGCGCTACCAGATTGTCATTCTATTCATGATTGCCGCTGGATCGGCCCTGGGGATTTTTGGCGTGGTGTGGCTGGCCTACCGCCGTTTGTTCAGCCCCGACCACCAGCTGCGGCTCGACTATGTGCAGAAGGCCAAGCAGTGAAAGATTTTGGTAGGTCTATGCCAAAAAAAACGGGATTCTCGCAAACGAGAACCCCGAATCCAAACAGGCATTCTGTAGGGGCAAGCGGCCGCTTGCCCTTATCGATCGGTGGTACGCAACCAGGATGCTGTATCAGTTGTTGGCGATCGCATCCACCGTAAAGTCAGACTGCACAGTGAGGTCGAGATCGCTAGGGCGAATCACCACCACCGCACTGTTTGAGGTAACCTGACTGTCGCCATTGATAACGGCTCCAATTACGCCGCCCAGGTTTCTATTGCCGGTAATCGAGGCCAAAATTGATTCAGCCGCGCCGGTAATCAGCGCCCCCTGCAGCGTGCCGCTGCTGACGCTGGTGGTCGCCGCGATCGGGCTCGACTCAGCATTGATGGTATAGGTACGCCCGTTGACGGTGAGGGTATCAGCCACAAACTTGGCCGCCGTCACCGAGGACCCGCGAATCTCAACCGGCACAATGCGGCCTTGCACCGTGCTACCCACCGGAATCAGCACCTGATTTTGGCTGTTGCGAACGGGCTGGGCGATTTGCAGGCTGGTGGCAACCGACTGGCCCGGAGCGACCACGATATCGACATCGGCGTTGGGGTAGCGCACGTCTAGCTGGGTGCCGTTGGGCACCAGACGCGGCGAACTGCTGGTTTGACCCGACCCAGAACCCGATCCAGTGGGGGTATAGCCCACGATGTAGTTACTGGCGCTGAGGCCGGCCTGCAATGCAGGCTGACGCCCCTGGGCCACCAAGGCCTGGTAGATAAAGGCGGCCACATCAGCGCGGGTAGCGGTGCGCTGAGGCCCCAGCACATCGACGTTGGGGTAGTTGACCACCAGGCGGTTTTGGGTGGCGGCGGCGACAGGGCCACGGCCATAGTCAGGAATTTGGCCCGCATCGCGATAGGTGTTGAGCACCTCGTTCACCGAGCCGCTGGCGCTGTAGTCGAGACCGTTGGCCAGCGCCACCAATACCTGCACCCGAGGAATCTGGGTTTCGGGCTGAAACGCCCCGTTAGGGTAGCCGGAGAGAAAGCCCTGACTGTAGGCGTCGGCGATCGCGGCGCTGGCCCAGTAGTTGCTCGACACATCGCTAAAGCGGGGAGCGGTGCGGTCGAGCGGCTGCCGGAAGGCATTGCGCACAATGGCGGCAAACTGGGCTCGGGTCACCGGCTGGTCGGGGCGAAAGGTGCCGTCGGGAAACCCGGCAATAATCTGATCGTCGGCCAGGTTTTCGATAAAGGGGCGCGCCCAGTAGCTAGCCCCAACATCAGAAAATTCGGTGGTTTGGGCGATCGCGGGCAGCGCCAGCGCAGCGCCTGCCACAGCCCCTAGGGTCGCTAGGGTAGCGGTCTTAGCAAATAAACTCGGGACGGTGCTCATTATGAGTAGTTTCCTTAAAAAGGGCAATTTCGAGGTGGTGGCAAGAACGGTTGTCGCCCGTCATAGAGACATGGCGCTAGAACAAGTCAAACAACCCGATTGGCGACAGCAATGGGGAGAATAGTCAAATTTGTCCAAATCGTGAACAAATCTGGCCGCAGCAAACCGTGAAGAGATCTGCCCACCGGAAAAGGTAAAGGTTTTTAGCCTGGGATAACAGGTAAATGCACCGAAAACGTTTTGGCTCTTTCTGTTCTTTTAACTACAGACTGCCAGCCTAAGGTCAGTGTTCCATCCATCAAAAGACTGAACTCAGGGGCGATCGCGGGTCTGGCCCCATTCCTTCAGGCTGTCTAAAACTCGGCCAAGGCTATCGTTCAGCTATTGGTAGCCTATAGATAGGGGGTCTTGCTATCCCTGCGGAGGCGGGATATCACCATCCGGCTGGCCCTGTTCTTTTCGCACCGGCTCCTTTCACGTGGTTTATTTTGAGCGTACCGATGACGGCCTCTGCCACCAAACGAACAGCAAAACGTCCCAGCCAGGCCGCACTGGCCAAAACCTTTCACTGGGTCAACATCATCGCCCTGCTGTTGATGATGGCCAGCGGCCTGCAAATCTACAACGCCAACCCCGTGTTTGGCGGTCGGGCCGGGTGGGATTTTCCCCAGGCGGTGCTGCTGGGCGGCTGGCTGGCCGGGGGGCGGGCCTGGCATTTCGCGATTATGTGGGTGTACTCGCTCAACCTGCTGGCCTACGGCGTTTTTGTTTTTGTTACCCGGCGCTGGCAGCACCGCTTTGCCAGCAGCGGCGATCTCAAAGCCCTGCGCGCCAGCCAAAACGAAAAGCGCAAGACCTATGCCAAGCATCGGCTGGTGTATACCCTGATTGTGCCGGTGCTGCTGCTGGCGATCGCAAGCGGCCTGGCCATGTACAAACCCGCCCAGCTTTACTGGCTGGCGGCCCTGTTTGGCGATTGGCAAACCCTGCGCACCGTCCACTTTTTGACCGTGCCTATTGTCCTAGCCTTTACCCTGATTCACTCGCTGCTGGCGCTCAAGGTCGGCCACCTGCGCCTGATCAAGTCAATATTTTTTTAGCCGCTACCCCTGGGTTTTTACTATGGGCCTCATTCTGCCGCTATCGTTCTCTCGCCGCCGCCTGCTGATTGGGGCTGGCCTATCGGGGGCTGGCCTGCTGCTGAATGGCTGCGGCACCAGCCTGGGGTCGCGCCGGGTGGGGCAGCTTACCGAGCCCTTAAACCAGTCGATCGAGCAGCTGCTGCTGTCGCCACACCCGGTGCCCGAGTTCCCCCTCAGCGCTATTCAGCCCGACCAGCTGCTGATCAATACCTACGACGGAACGCCCCAGCTCGACCCCGAGCAGTTTCGCCTGGTGGTGGATGGCGAGGTCAGCCAGCCGATGCAGTTTTCCATCGCCGATCTGCAAGCCCTACCCTTTAAAGAGATGGTGATTCGCCACGTTTGTGTGGAGGGCTGGGCGGCGATTGTGCAGTGGGGCGGCGTGCAGGTACACACCCTGGCCCAGCTGGTGCAGCCCAAGCCAGAAGCCCGCTACGTCTTTTTCACCTCTGCCGACGGCTACTACGAAAGCTGGGATTTGGCCTCGTCGCTGCATCCGCAAACCCTGATGGTCTACCAGAAAAACGGGCAGCCCCTCCCGGTCGACAACGGTGCCCCCCTGCGGCTGGCCTCGCCGATTAAGCTGGGCTACAAGCAGAGCAAGTGGGTCACCCAAATTACGTTTATGAATGAGCTAAAGCCCCGTCTGGGCTACTGGGAAGACCGAGGCTACGAGTGGTTTGCTGGGCTGTAGGGGAGGGGATGACAGGCGCCTTGGCTTTTATCGCGTTAGAAGCTCGTAGATGGCTAGCCCAATCTCAACCACAATCAAAATGGTGATGTACCACTCGACCCGGTGGCTGCTGTTGCGCTGCAACAGATTTAGCGAGGTTTCGACCGTCCTAGAAATCAGCGCCAACTTTTGCTCCAAAATCACCAGTCGCTCCCGCAGCTCGTACTCGTCCTCTAGCCGCAGGTAGAGGCGATCGAGCGAGGGGTCATCCCAGACCGGGTCGGGCTTTTCGCCCACCTCAACAATGCCAAACATTTTTTGCTGAATCAGCAGCGTACCGCCAATGTAGTTGAGCAGGTCTGCTTCTTTAGGCGATCGCATGTTTTTGCCCTGAATGCCGATGGTAAACGGCTTAATCGACTGAAAAATGTTGGCAATCTCGACCTCGTAGTAGTTCAACACCACGCTCTTGCCCAGGGCTTCGGCCACCACCTGCAAGCGCTCGGCGTTGTAGTCTTGCAGCCAGAGCACGTTGCCCTCCAGTCGTTCTTTGGCCTGGGGACGAAAGGCGATCGTTAGTTCTTCTGAAATATCCGACTCGATCGGCTCAATCACGTGGGGCCGCAGTTTGTTCAGCAGCGCCTCTTCTTCTGCGGTGCTGAGGTCAAACGTGATAGTGACGCCGTAGCGCAGCAGCACGGCGCAGCCGGTGGCCCCGGCTCGAATAATCAGCGGGTTGGTGGCCAGTAGTGACGTCCGGTCTACGGTTTTGAGCGACAGGCGTTCCCCCACGATTTTGGCCCGAGCTACGATCGTTTCTTTAATGGCCCAGTCGAGGTGAGCGACTGAAACGACGGGTTGGGAATCGGGGGTTTGAGTCAAACGAGTGTCAGCGGAAGTCATAAAAAATGTGGGTCTTGGGTGAATTGATTTAGCGGCTAATCAGATGGGTTAAGGGAAACAGGGCTGTGCACTTGGGTCACCCTCACCCTAAATTCCTCTCCCGAGAAGAGGAACTTTGAATGTCGGCTCCCCTTCTCCTCTCGGGAGAAGGGGCTGGGGGATGAGGGATGAGGGGCACGCTACTCAAGGTGAGATGCACGTAAGCCTGTCTATGC
>JBARVK010000510.1:0-21695 GCA_049646225.1 Nodosilinea sp. | reverse complement strand
GCGCAAGGCTATGGGTCGGTTCATTTGCCCTATGCTCTTGAACGCAAATATCCTAATGCTGATCGGGAATGGGTTTGGCAGTATGTATTCCCCGCAGAGCGTCGCTCCATCGATCCACGCACGGGCATCTGCCGTCGCCATCATCTCCATGAAAGCGGGTTGCAAAAGGCAGTCAAACAAGCCGTTCGAGCGGCGGATATTCAAAGACGTGTATCTTGCCATACGTTTCGTCACAGCTTTGCGACCCATCTGCTGCAAAACGGTTACGACATTCGTACGGTACAAGAGTTGTTGGGTCATAAGGACGTAAAGACAACCATGATTTACACCCATGTTTTGAACCGAGGTGGACTGGGAGTGAGAAGCCCGTTGGATGACTGATCCTGCCTTTAACAACTACCTTTGATACGGTTGACGAAGAGCTTTTGTATCAGTACTCTTTTACGTTAAGCCGTTCGACCCGAGCGGTGGTTTCACAGAACTCGAAAATCTTGGCGCTGCCGGAAGGTGTGCTACCACCAACCGACAGCTAACCCCGCAAATCTTCCAGCAGATTGCGAGGCTAGGCTCATGGTACCCTAGCCCCCTCAGTTTGCACCTGCACTGCGGGCGGCTAGGGTTTTCGCGTTCTGTCTTCCTCGCCCGTCCCCTCCGGTGGAGGGGTGCCCGCAGGGCGGGGTGGGTCTATCTCGGCGATGAGGCTGTTGCTTACCGGGCGTAAGTCTTTCGTTGCCTGGGTTTTAACCCACCCCTACCCCTCCCAGGAGGGAATTTGCGGTCAGGGCTTGCTCACTGCAAACGCAAAAAGGAAACAGAACCGATGTTTGACTATCAAGAACCAGAAGCCAACGCCAACCAAGAGACCAACCCAGGGGCCGAGTCCCTGCCGCTGCCGCCATCTGGCGCAAACAACAGAGCAAGCCAGCCCCTCAACCCCGAAAAAGTGCGCCACATGCTCTTTGGCAGTTTGGCAGGCATAGACCGTACCATCAAAATCCTCCATGCCCTCGGCTATGCCGACCCCAACGACGGTCGCGAACCCATGCCGACCGAAAAGCCCGACCAGTGGATGGCGATTTTGACCAAAACGCTGCTGATTGCATAGCGAGATCCCTTGGTAGGGGCATTGCAGTGCAATGCCCCTACGTCAGACCATTCCGCAGGGGCTACTCCTGTTCCACCAAAGAATTATCGTGAGAATTGGCCTGTAAAGCGGTTTTCACCTGCTCCTGTAGCCAGGCATTAAACATCTCCTCAATTAGCCGCTGGCGGGTGGCTTCATCAAGGCGAGCGGGCAGAAACTTTTCCAAGCGCACGACTATAAACCACTCGCCCACTCGGCTGGGGGGCCAGAGCTGCCCCGGTTGGCTAATGGAGAGAATTTTGGCCAGGGTAGGGTGAGGCACCGATAGCTCGACAGGGCCAATCAGTCCGCCGGTTTGGGCCTCCTGCCCTTCGGAGTACTGCCGGGCCAGATCGGCAAAGGGCTGACCGTCGTCTTGAATGCGAAAGAATAGCTCCTGGGCCAGGCCGGCTTCTCGGGTACGAATGAGGGAGTACAGCACTCGGTCGAGGTGGCTCTTACGCTGTAAGAAGTATGACTCTACCTGCGGCCCCCAGGTGTCGATCTTGTAGTGTTTTAGCTTTTGGGTTCGGGCGCTCAAAAAGGCTAAGTCGGCTTCGCTCAGCCCTCGCTGGGTTAAAAAGCTCTGGCACTGCTCAGGACTGCCGATCTGGTTGATCTGCATGAACTGGTCTAAGGCCTCAGCCGCCTGCTCAGGGGTGAGGGTAACGGCGTCGGTGGCCTGGTCAATAATCAGTTCTTTTAGGAGGGCGGGCAGCAGACCGTAGCGACGAAGCAAAGGCACCACATCGCCAGCGGCTAAAGCCTGAGAGCCAACCTGCAGTACCGGACTAAAATCGGGGGACGAAGACGGAGTCACGGGAAGACGGAGCGAAAGAGACCAGATAGCCCAACCTTACCGCATATGCAGGGCCGTTCCCAAGGATTGATGGATAATCCTCAATCAGGGGGAATGTCACAGCGGGCTGTCTGGGGTTGACCAGGCTGCTACAATCCACCCAGCTGTTTTATCGTCCCTAAGGACAACGTCATGACCCGGCCCACCATTCCCGTGGTGTCTTATCCCGATTTACTGAGCACAACGGCAGCGCGGCAGCGGGCGATCGCCATCCTGGGTCAGGCGCTTGAGCAGGTGGGATTCTTTATACTCGAACCGCACCCCATTTCACCCGAGGTGGTGCGACGGGCCTATCAGGTGGCGGCAGAGGTGTTTGCTCTGCCCGAAGCAGCCAAAGCCCGGTATGCGCAGGGCCAGAGCGAGGGGGGCTTTTCTAGCCTGGGTAGCGAGCAGGCCAAAGGCTATACAATCCCCGATCTCAAGGAGTTCTGGCACATCAATCGCCACAGCCTAACTCGTTCTGACTCGCCCTGGCCCCAGGAGGTGCCCTCCTTTCGCCCGGTGATGACGCGCCTCTACCAGCAGCTGATGGCCTGTGCTGAGGTTCTGCTGGGCGCCTGTGCCGAATATTTGGGCCAGCCCCAAGACTGGCTGGTGGCGATGGCGACCGAGGGCAATACCGTGCTGCGCGTGGCCCACTATCCGGCGATCGGGGTAGCCCCTCCCGGTAGTCTGCGGGCCGCCCCCCACGAAGATATCAATCTGATTACCCTGCTCTGCGAGGCCACGGCCCCTGGGCTAGAAATTTTGACCCAGCAGGGCACGTGGCTGCCCGTTCAGACCAACCCTGGTCAAATTGTGGTCGATACGGGCGACATGCTGCAAAGCCTAACCAATGGCTTGTTTAAGAGCACTACCCACCGGGTCGTCAATCCCCAGTCGAGTAACCAGGCCCGTCTGTCAATGCCGTTTTTTGTGCATCCCCGGCCTGAGGTTGATTTGACCCCAGTCGATAGCCTGATCGATCGCACGGGCGGCGCAGCTCAGTTTCCATCGATTACGGCAGCGGCCTATCTAACTCAGCGGCTAGGGGAGATTCGGGTAGAGCCCGTAGGCGAAGGCGCTGGTCGGTAAGGTGCTGGGGCAGGTGCTATGCCTTTTCCCTCAGGCCCCAATGCCGAGTCGCCCGGCTAGACTGGGGGTCAGGGGCAGCAGCACCGTCAGGGCCAAAAACAGCGCCAGCAGTCCCAGGGCGGCGCGGGCGTCATTGGGTTCAGAGATATCGTTCAGGCAGGGGCGCTCTGGGTTGCGCTGGACAATCAAAATGACCCCCGCCCAGTAGAGCGCCAGCGGGTTGGCCAACGAGACTAGGGCCAGCACCACCAGGGTAAACAGGGTGGTGCGAGTTAAGGTTTTGCGTCCGTAGACAGCCTGCACCATACGGCCACCGTCGAGCTGCCCGGCGGGCATCAGGTTGAGGGCGGTAATCACCAGGCCGAGCCAGCCCATGATCGTGAGCGGGTGAATATCGACCAGCGGCTCTTGCAGAGCAGAGCCCAGTACGACCCGAGCCAGGGCACCGATGAGTACCGACCCCTGAAAGAACCCGGAGGGAATTTGAAAGGCGCTGCCGGGGTGCGACAGCAGCAGCCCGCCGACCAGCATGGCTAGAGAAACCAGGCCCCCAGCGGCGGGCCCAGCTAGGGCGATATCAAACAGCACACTGCGGTTGGGCAGCAGCGACTCAAACCGAGTGAGGCTGCCGAAGGCCCCAATTTGCCAGGCCGGAATCAGAAAGGGCGGGCTAAGGCGAATGCTGTAGCGGCGGGCAGTTACCCAGTGCCCCGCTTCGTGGGCCACCAGAATCACCAGCAGGGCGACGAGAAAGGGCAGGGCCGCCCGCCAGCGAGAAAAGTCTTGCACCAGGTCAAAGCCCTGTAAAATCGCGCCGGCCTCCAGCCCGGTGAAGAGGGTGGCGATCGCCAGCACCCCCGCCAACGCCCATTGGGCTGGGCTGGTTGGAACCGGGTCGGTGGTGGCGGGTAGCACGACAACGGTAGGCTTTTGCTCCAGATTTTCAACCAGGAACAGGCGGTAGCGATCGCCCGTGCGATCTTCTAGCTGTTTGGCTAAATGGGCCTGGGTAGCGGCGGGTTCGCCCCGCAGGTTGCCGCGAAAAATCGCCCCCTGGTCGTAGGGAATGGTCTCGGTGCGAAAGTAGGTGTCGAGGCCAAAAATACCCTCAATTTGGGCCAAATCCTCCGCCGGGATCGATAGGGGCGCGGCGGCATCGTCGGGAGCTGGGGTCGGCTGGTCGGTAGTCTCAAGGCTTTCGCTGTGGCCGGGGTCTACCGCCGCCGGCACCGGACGCTGGGTCGAGAGCACGTCCTGGCCGAGGGCGCGCAGTCGCCGCCCCAGATAGATATAGAGGCCCGTAGAGCCCAGCAGCAGCAGCAGTACCCCGGCCAGATTGATGTAAATGCCCAGGGCAAACAGCCCAAAAAACAGCAGCCACGGCCCCATGAGCGCCACCGACTGCAGCCAGGCCAGAATGCCGACGCTGCCGTAGGGCTGGGCGCGACGATAGCCCCAAACCAAAATTGCGATCGCGGCCAGCAAAATCAACCCAGTAATCACCATAGTGCCGCTGTCCTTGACCTCCTCGACGCGCCCTCGGCGGCGCACAAAACCCCCATTAGTCTACCGTTGATGGGCGGGGGCGACTAGGCTGAGCGGTCTGGATTAAGGGCCGGGTCACCTCTTTGATCCACATGATTAGGGCTGCTGGGGTGGCGGGCCGTTGCTAACCGCTATTGTTCCAGGGTTAAGGTGCTTAAATAAAGCCAGACAACTCGCCCCGGGCTGCCGCGTCTTCAGGGGTTTATTCTGATCGCTATGATCGCCAGCGCGCTATGACCTCACCGCCTCCTAACCCCGCTCAGCCCCAGCCGCCAACCCCAACCCCAGACAACGGTTCAAGCAGTAGCCCCGCCAAGGGTGCCGCTGCCAATCTTGACCAGCTCTCCGCTCAACTCGTCCCCAAGGTGCCTACTAGCGTCAGCTCGCCCGATCGCGCTGACGCGCCTCCGCAGCCGCTCGACCTCGACCCCTCAGACCCCACCAACGCTGGCCCCGTTCTAGTTGATCCGGCGGTGACCTCGGCCAGCGCGGTCACCGTTGTCTCGGTCGCCGTCATTGGGCTAGGGCTAGTCACCGGCAGCTTTTGGCTCACCCTGGCCGGGTCGTTGGTAGCCACGGTGGTCTCCCTGCGGCTGATGTGGCCTTTTTTCCAGGAGGTGTTGGGAGAACTGTCTGCCCGCCAGCAGTCGCTGCTGATCGCCATTCCGGGGGTGCTGATTGGGGTACTGGGGCTGATGAATATCACCGGCATCAACCGCGCCCTGATCACCTGGGGACTGACCCTGCGGTGGGATATTCTCGGTGCTCTGGGCGATTTTTTGGGCGCGATCGGGCAAATTTTTATCGCCTTTTTGGCCCTGTTTGTGGCCTGGCGGCAGTACGTGATCTCCCGCGATTTGACCCGACAGCAGAACTTAATCACTCAGCAGCAGACGATTGATGCGTTCTTCCAGGGCATTTCAGAACTGGTGCTGGATGAGGAGGGGCTGCTCGAAGACTGGCCCCAGGAGCGGATTATTGCCGAGGCCCGCACCGCCGCTATTTTGAGCAGCGTTGACGCGGGCGGCAAGGCCAAGGTGATTCGCTTTTTGTCGCGCTCTAAGCTGCTCACCCCCCTGCGCCGCGACAATCGGCTGGGTCGCGCCATTCTAGACGGACGGGGTGGCTATGAAGAAGACCGTCTCAACGGCACCCGAGTAATTGATCTAGGAGCGATGTTGGCCGTCGCCGACCTGGCTGGGACAGACCTGCGCTGGGCCGACCTCAGCGAAACCAATTTGATCCGCGCCAACCTGCGCCGGGCCGACCTGGTGCGCACCAACTTTGCCCGGTCAATTTTGTATCAGGCTAACCTGACCGGGGCCGACCTGATGGAAGCGCGGCTGTTTTATGGCAGCGTCGATACGGCTACCCCCCGCACCCGCACCGGGGCTCCCGACTACGTGACCGGGGTTAACACCGGGGCCGTAGTCGAGGGGGCCAACCTGAGCGGCGTCTATCGCCTCTCCGAGGAGCAGCGCCGCTACATTTGCGCCTGGGGCGGCGAAGCTACTCGCGCTACGGTTCCCGGCGGCTGTGCCGATGTGCCCAATTTGCTGGGCCGCTGATGTCCATTGTGGATTTTAGACTGACGGTTTAGGTAAACTCTGGGATGCTGCCCAGCTTGCGGACGGCGACTGACACCTCCATGCCCAGGTAGTCGTTGGCATCGCCAAACCAGGACCCAGCCAGGGGAATGGCCTGACCGGGGTGACGCGCGATCGCCACCGCCAGCAAATCAAACCCCTCGGTTAGGCGGTTGGTGGGGTCGTACACCAGCCAGCCGGCCCCCGGCAGATACACCTGTAGCCAGGCATGGGTGGCCCCCGACCCGGTCATACCCACGTCGCCGCCGTCGAGGGCTGAATCGTAGAGATAGCCCGACACAAACCGACAGGCGAACCCCAGCCGCCGCAGGGTTTCAATCATTAGCCAGGCGTAGTCGCGGCAGGTGCCCGATTTTAGCCGCAGGGTTTCGCCGGGGGGCTGAGTGCCCTCCTCGTCACGGCTTCGGTAGGTGAAGGTATCACGAATGGTGTTCATAATTCGGGTCAGCACGTCGCTGGTGGCGTCGCGATCGCCCCCCACAAAGTGCTTCGCCCAGGCCGCCACTGAGCCGTCGGGGTCTTCGGCGTGGGGCCGCAGGTAGACCGCCAGGTCAGTCCATTCGTCGGGGGTGTACTGCACCGGCACCTCGTTGGCCCTGGGGTCGAGGGGAAAGGCTTTGATGCTGCGGGTGCCAAAGTGTTCGCCCTGAAACCGGCAGGTCACGGTCAATTCCTGGGCCGGTTCCTGGATTTCAATTACCGCCACGTTGTTAGACAGGGTATCGCTAACCCAGTGCACCTCGGCAGCCACATTAATCGCTAGGGAATAGTTCACCAGCCGCCCGCTGTAGCTGCCCCGGGGCAAAAACATGGCTCGATGGCGGCCAAAGGTGACGGGCTTGGCGTAGCGATAGCGGGTGATGTGCTCAACTTCGTAGATAACGGACATAGGCGCAGACCTAGCGGTGGAGTCTCCGTTTGTTGTACGACTCCGCCCGGCACAAAAGGGTTAACTTTTGTAAGATCTCCCCAGCACCCTTTGCGCAGCGGAGACACGGCTACGGCATGGAACGATTTAACCTGACGGGGTTTAGACGGTTTTGGGCGATCGCAAAATCCTACTGGTTTGGCGACGAAGAGTGGAAAGCCGGAGGTCTGCTGCTGCTAATTGCAGTGTTTTTGCTGGGCTATACCGGCCTCAGCGTGGTGCTCAACAACAAGCGCGGCGTGCTGATCTCGGCCCTGTCGGCCCGCGATGAAGCTCGGTTTTGGGAAACGGTGCTGGTGTTTATTGGCGTGCTGGTGGCCTACGCGCCACTGCTGGCGGGCTACGACTACCTGCAAAAGCGCCTGGGGCTAGAGTGGCGACGCTGGCTGACCGGGCGGTTTGTGGGCGACTACTTCCGCGATCGCGCCTTTTACGACATCCAGCAGTTTCAGCCCGACATCGACAACCCCGACCAGCGGATCGCCGAAGACGTCAAGAACTTCACCCAGCAATCCCTGGCGCTGCTGCTGGTGGTGGTCAGCTCGGTGCTCCAGGTGATTGCCTTTAGCAGCGTGCTGTGGGGCATTTCGAAGTCGCTAGTGGGGTTTTTGGTGCTCTACGCCGTGGTGGGCACCCTGGTGACGGTGCTGGTGTTTGGCCAGCCCCTGGTGCGGCTCAACTTTGAGCAGCTCAAGCGGGAGGCCAACTTTCGCTTTAGCCTGGTGCGCATTCGCGAAAATGCCGAGGCGATCGCCTTCTACCGGGGCGAAGCCCAGGAGGCCAGCCAGGTGAACAATCGCTTTATGGCGGCCTTCGACAACTTCAAGCGGCTGATTATTTGGGAACTCAACCTCAATGTGTTGACCAACGCCTACGAGTTCATACCCTTTGTGCTGCCCGCGATCGTGGTCGCCCCCGCTGTATTTGCGGGGGATCTAGAAGTGGGCAAAGTCTCTGAGGCCCAAGGAGCGTTTGTGCGGGTGTTCTTTTCACTCAATGTGGTCGTGGCCCGATTCTCAGAACTTACCTCCTTCGGGGCTGGCATCGACCGCCTCTATGGCTTTGCTGAAGCGCTGAACCACGGCGAGATCGAGACGACCAAACCAGCCGCGACTCAAGACGCTTCGCAGCCAGAGACAGAAGCTGCTGAATCGGAGTCTCCCGAGCCAGAGCTGGCCGACCAGCCCAAAATTGCCATCGTCACCGCCGACTCCCTGGCTCTAGACAACGTAACGCTGCAAACCCCTAACTACCAGCGCACTCTAGTCGAAGCGCTCTCTATACAAGTACCCGACCAGAGCGGCCTGCTGATCGTGGGGCCGAGCGGCTGCGGTAAAAGTTCGCTGCTGAGAGTGATCGCGGGCCTGTGGCACTCCGGCAGCGGCACCATTCACCGCCCCGATCTGGACAATATTTTGTTTTTGCCCCAAAAGCCCTACATGATTCTCGGCTCCCTGCGGGATCAGCTACTCTACCCCCATCAGCGCCAGGATTTAGACGATGACACCCTGCAGACTACGCTCGAAAAAGTAAATCTAGCCGATTTGGCCGATCGCTTTGGCGGCTTTGACACAGTCGAAGACTGGGGTGCGGTGCTGTCTCTGGGTGAGCAACAGCGCCTTACCTTTGCCCGCATTCTGATCAATCGACCCGACTTTGCTATCCTCGATGAGGCGACTAGCGCCCTAGACTTGGCCAATGAGGCCAAACTCTACAATCACCTACGCCAAACGGGTACGACCTTTGTCAGCGTCGGCCACCGCGAGTCGCTGCACAACTATCACCAAAGCACCCTCCACCTGGGCGAAGATCACACCTGGACGCTGGGGACTGCCGACTTAGCTCCGGCAGAGTTCTAGGGGCAAATTCCTAAGATTGAATGACATTCTGCCTGGGCATGCTCATTTAGTGGTGACAGCTACGGTTCGTCCCTAGGTTAATGCTTACCCTAGAACCCAATACGTCGATTGACCGCTTGCCGTTTCTGAGCTTTGACTTGCAAAACCGTCTTTAAGGGTTGGCTTCACGTTAAAACGCACAAGTTTTTAAGTTTTCACAATTTATAGGATCCTTTGCCTGCTTGCGCTTTGGCTAAGAGCAAAGGAGAAAAAGGTCAATTTGCTTAAGAAGAGAGGCGTATTTGTCCCAGGGTGGTTAAGATGGATCGAGTTAATAACGCAGAAAATAAGCCCCTTGGGCTACTTCTTAAGAATTAATTAATTTTTAGGCTACAATCTTTATGGGTAACGAGGAGTGTCGTTATGTTTGTCCGATTAGCCGAGCAGCACCGTCAATTTGTTAGAGACCTAGTCTTGAACCTGCAAGCGCTGGCCACAGTGCTTGAGGAAATGGGTTATTTGGCCTCCTGCTATACCTGCGGTGGCCAGCTCAACAGCGCTTCGTTCATGGTAAGCCTGGGTGATGACCACCTGATTCGCTTCTTGGTGTCAGACTATGGCATTACCTGGACCGAGATGCGCGACGATCGCGAGCTGATGAAGCTGGAAGGGGCTGAGGCTATTCACCAGCTGCAGGAGCTGGCCAACCTCGTTAAGTTTCGCATTCAGCCTGCGGGAGCCAAGCAGCCGGTACCCTCCCAGGCCTAGCGCTGCTGTTGCCAGAGCGCACCGGCAACCTCTTCCGCTAGTTCCACAATTCAGTCTTCCCCCTGGGGGGAAGCAGGGCACCGGTGGTTACCAGCGGTGTTTTTTAGTGTTTGTGTCCGCTGGGCTAGGCCGGTACGACCGTGGGCTTGAGCCCCGCCAGGTCAAAGGCATTGTGCACTGCTCTCAGGGCGGTGACGCCCTCCGTCTCCGCCACTACGCAGCTAATTTTAATCTCTGAGGTCGCGATCATCTGCAGGTTAATACCCTGCTGCGATAGCGCTTTAAACATGCGCGCCGCTACTCCGGGAGCGTAGATCATGCCAGTACCTACGATGCTGACTTTGGCGATCGCCTCATCCACCGCCACATCCCCAAAGCCCAGATCGGCCGATGCTGAGTCAACCACGGCCTTAGCGATTTGGGCATCGGCCTGGGCCACGGTGAAAGCAATATCGCGGGTGGCCTGCCCATTGACCAGGCGGCAGCGCTGTGACTGAATAATCATGTCGACGCTCACCCCGTGGGTGGCCAGCAGCTGAAAGATCTTTGCCGCCATGCCGGGGCGGTCGGGCACGTGGCGAATGGCAACGCGGGCCTGTTTGATATCGAGAGCGGCCCCGCGCACCTCTGGCGCTGGCGTCTGGGTGGGGGTCAAATCTCCCTGGGGTACGGGGGAGGAGGTGACCTCAAAGGCCTCACAAAGGACGGCAATGGCGCGATCGCAGTCCTCCACGTCGATCGTGCAGCTGACCTTCACCTCCGAGGTCGAAATCAGCTGAATATTGATCCCCGCCTCTGCCAGCGACGAAAACATCTTGGCGGCTACCCCAGGCCGGCCAATCATGCCCGCCCCAGCGATGCTGATTTTGGCCATCCGCTGGTCGATCATGATCTCGGCCTGGGTGGTGTCGGTGGGGTCGCTGCGCAGGGCCGGGCCAATGGCAGCGGCCACCGCCTCGGCCCGAGGTAAGTTTGCCTTCACCATGGTGAAGGCAATATCGTTGGTATTGCCCTCGTGGATCGACTGAATAATTAAATCGACGTTGAGCGCCTGGGTAGCCAACTCGCCAAACAGGCGAGCAGCAATACCGGGGCGATCGGGAATGCGCAGCAGCGCCACCTTAGCCTGGTCGGTGTCAAACTCGACGGCGTCCACCGGGTGAGCCAGCTCCAGCCCCTCCAGCGGTCGCGGCTGGGGGCGGGGAGAAATCACGCGGGTGCCGGGTTCATCGGTCCAGCTCGATCGCACTACCAGCGTTACGCCATAGTTGCGGGCAATTTCCACCGCTCGGGGGTGTAGCACCTTGGCCCCTAGACTGGCTAACTCCAGCATCTCATCGCTGGTGATCTCCTCCATCAGCTGAGCTTCGGGCACCAGGCGCGGATCGGTGGTCAAAATACCAGGTACATCGGTGTAGATTTCGCACTTTTCCGCCGCCAAAGCGGCTGCCAGGGCCACCGCTGAGGTATCGGAGCCACCCCGACCCAGGGTAGTAATTTCTAAATCAGAGGTTTCGCTAATGCCCTGAAACCCTGCCACTACAATAACTTTGCCCTCGCTGAGGTGGCGCTGTAGGCGATCGGTTTTGATCTTCAGAATCCGGGCGCGGGTGTGCTCGGCCTCGGTGACAATGCCCACCTGGGCCCCGGTCAGCGAAATCGCCTCCTGGCCCTGGGCGTGCAGCGCCATGGTCAGCAGCGCAATGGAGACCTGCTCGCCAGTCGACAGCAGCATGTCCATCTCGCGGCGGCTGGGCTGGCTGGTAATGTCGGCGGCTAGCTTGACCAGCCCGTCAGTGGTCTTGCCCATGGCCGATACCACCACTACCACCGAGTGGCCCGCATCTACCGTCGCTTTGACCCGCTGGGCCACCGCCTGAATGCGCTCCACCGTGCCAACGGAGGTGCCTCCAAATTTCTGTACGATCAGCGCCATAAGTGTTGTTGTTGCCTCCCTGCGAGGGCCAAGAACCGCTTCTGTGACCAGTTATGACCTACCCCAACCCCCAAAATGCCCTAGGTTTAGGAACCTCGCCTGGGGGGTTAACGTTCTCCAAATTCTAGTCTTATATCGCCACTCCAGAGCGCTGAGCCAGGGTATGTCAGGGTGAGAATCCACAGAATTCAGGGCCTCATCCCAAATTCTATGGGGTACACCGGTTCGCTGAGGCGTGGCTATGCAGTGCCCGAGCAGATCCCTGTTTTGATCCAGGGTTGCTCAAGGCAGATTGCGTTCAAAACCAGACCCTTTACTCTATCAGCCCATCCCCTATCCATCACCCCCCAAGGGCTATCTTGGCGCAATCTTGATCAAGTCTTGGCCTGACTGCAGGGATATAGCACAGGGCACAGTATTTAGAGGTATTCTGCTTTATAACGAAAAGTAACAACTTGCTTCCCCAGTAGCGCTATGCAGACTGTCCCACGCCCACTCGACTCTACCGCCATGGTTCCAGACACGGTCCTCGAAAATTCATCTCCCACCGTTGACGTGCCGCCGGTTACCCCTGGCAAACCCCAGGTCGTGATTATTGGCGGTGGCTTTGGTGGTCTCTATGCGGCCCAACAGCTGGGGCGAGCCGATGTCGAGGTAACGCTGATCGACAAGCGTAACTTCCATCTGTTTCAACCGCTGCTGTACCAGGTGGCCATGGGCGGGCTGTCGCCGGGAGATATTGCCTCACCCCTGCGCGGCGTGTTGAGTGCCCAAAAGAACACTCGAGTGCTGATGGGCGAAGTCACCGATGTTGACCCCGTGCAGCAGCAGGTCAGCCTCCAGGATGGCCGCACCATTCCCTACGACAGCCTGATTGTGGCTACGGGCATGAGCCACTTTTACTTTGGCCGTGACGATTGGGCCGATGTCGCCCCCGGCCTCAAAACCGTAGAAGATGCCCTGGAAATGCGGCGGCGTATCTTTGCCGCCTTTGAGAAAGCGGAAAACACCACTGACCCCGAGCTGAAAAAAAGCCTGCTGACCTTTGTGATTGTGGGTGGCGGCCCCACTGGGGTCGAGCTAGCCGGGTCGCTGGCCGAGCTGGCCCACCACACTCTGCGCAACGACTTTCGCCATATTGATACCACCGCCAGCCGCATTCTGCTGATCGAGGGCATGGACCGGGTGCTGCCGCCCTTCCCGCCAGAGCTATCGGCCCGCGCCCACGCTGACCTAGAAAACCTAGGGGTTGAGGTGCTGACCAAGTCGCTGGTGACCGATATTGCGGGCCACCAGATTACCCTCAAGCAGGGCGACGAGGTGAGCACGTTGCAGGCGGGTACGGTACTGTGGGCGGCTGGAGTGCGCGACCCCGGTATGGGTGGGCTACTGGCCGATCGCACCGGGGCCGATCGCGATCGCTCTGGCCGCGTGATCGTTAGCCATGACCTCAGCTTGCCTACCCACCCCAACATCTTTGTGGTGGGTGACCTGGCCCACTTCGCCCACCAGGGTGAGCGTCCTCTGCCCGGCGTTGCCCCGGTGGCGATGCAGGAGGGCAAGTACGTGGCCCGACTGATTCAAAAGCGGCTCAGCTCAGAAACCCTGCCTCCCTTTGAATACAAAGATGGCGGCAGCCTGGCGGTGATTGGTCGTCACGCCGCCGTGGTCAATCTGCCCTGGGCTAAGCTCACTGGCTTTCCGGCCTGGTTTGTGTGGCTGTTTGTGCACATCTTTTACCTGATCGAGTTCGACAACAAGTTGATGGTCATGACCCAGTGGGGGGCCAACTATTTGACCCGCAAGCAGGGATCGCGACTGATTACCGAAAAAGTGGTTGAGAAGGTTGAGGTGAGTCCGGCGAGTGAAGGCTAGGCATTAGCCAGACTCACCTAGGGGTACAAAACAGAATCGGGCGTTGGGTTATACACCTGACGCCCGATCGCTCTGCGCGGGCTAGCATCGGGGGGTACTCTACAGAACTTGCCATGTCCTTTTCCGCCCAAGCGCTGCCCGACTACGAACGCCACCTGCTGGCGGCGATGGCTTACTTTTTAGGCCGCGACCCAGAGGCTCAAGCGCGTGCCTGCCTGTGTATGTATCTGCGCCAGGCCGAACCCCGGATTATGGCCCAGGTGCGCTACTATGCCCACCAAATTTCTACCCAAACCGGACAGCCGATCGAAGGCTACGATCTGCTCCAAATGATTGTCGAATCACCCGAGGCGGTGTCTGCTGCGCTACCCCACTTAGGTCGAGTGCATGACGACAGGCAGCCCGATGTGTTTAGCTAGCTAACCCAGCGGGTTAAGTTTCGCAATCTCTGCTGATTTTCGGTTGTTGCCTGTGTATAGATCACATCAAGGCAACTCAGTGGAACTTATGATCGCGTCTTTTTTACTACATAGATTTGGGGGTAGGTCTGACACCAGCAGGAGGCGCTTGGCGGGGCTATTTGGGGCAACGCTGGCCGGTAGCCTGCTGCTAGTAGCACCGGAGCACCGAGCCCAGGCTCAGACCAACTCTGCCGCCACCGTCACCGAAATTTTAGACAGCAACCAAGTCTACATTCAAAACCGCATAGCCCAGGTCAACAGCGTTGCCCAGCTGCGGCAGCAGATCAGAACCCAGGCGGCCCGCGCTTCGCTGAGGTTTAATACGGGGGCCGTCGCCCGTTTGGCCCACAACTCTAGTTTAGTGGTGGGTCAGTGTGCTCAGCTCAATCGGGGAACGCTGCTGGTGAATGGCACCCTCAACGGCTGCTCGACCTCGACAGTGGCCGGAGTGCGCGGCACAATTTATACCATCGAGGTAACTGAGGCGGGCGACACCATCATTCAGGTGTTTGAGGGCGAAGTGGTAGTGGAGCGCAACCTCAACCCCGAGGCCATTACCCCCATGGCCGACGATTTCGATCCCCTCGATCCAACACTTGATCCGGTGGTGCCCGCCACTGACCCGGTGGTGCCTTTCGTCAACCCGATGGAGCCGCCCGCCAATCCTGGGACGAATCCGGGCATCGACCCACCTACTGCGGAGCCGGGGAGCCCAGGGGGTGAACCGTTTGATCCGTTAAATCCGTCCACGGGTATCCTCACAGAACCGATCACAAGTATCCCTAGGGTTTACCCCTCCGATGTTCTGGTCGCTGCCCAGTTCAGGCTAAAGCAGAATGAGCCCCTGGACGGCAGTGCGGCGCCGAATGCTGATCGGCCCGAGGGGAGTACCGTTGGAGAAACCGTTGACTTTGCCGAGGACGATTCTCTGATTATCGCCGAGGGGCAGCAGGTCATTGTCGATGCCGAAGCCGATGAGGCGGTTGTTCTGGCCCTGTCACCGCAAGACTTTATTGACCTGCTAGAAGGGCCGCTGCTCAGTGGCTTTGCGGTGGAAATACCGGGAATGGGCAACCTGCGGCGATCCTTTGAGCAGCTGTTTCCGGGAGTGCCGCTGCCCTCCTACTGGGTGCCGTCAATACCCAGCCCGCCAATCCGTTTTCCCTTCCCGTTTTAGGCTGATGCCGCTGATGTTAGAGGATATCTGTCGTGGCTAAGGCCTACCGCCGCCTGGTTCAGCTGGGGCACGGGCTGATGGTCAGCTGGGCGGTGTTTGGCGCGATCGCGCTGGCTTCCCAGCACCCTTGGATTGTGCTGATCGAGGGGCAGGCCCAGTCATTTTTGCTGCGGCTGCGGGGGGCAGTGCCACCCCCGGAGGAAATTGTGATTCTGGGCATTGACGAGTATTCCCTCAGTCAGGGCGGCCTCTACCGGGCTGACCCAGAGCGCTACCCCTTTTTAGCGCCACTGGCGGTCTGGCCCTGGCAGCGACAGGCCTACGCCCAGGCGATTGAGCAGTTGATGGCCGCCGGGGCTAGGGCGGTTGTCATTGACGTGCTGCTGGTCGATCCCAGCGGCTACGGCCCAGCCGACGATGCTGCCCTAGAAAACACCTTGGCCCGCTGGGGCGATCGCGTCGCCCTGGCCGCCGCCTACGATGTATCGAGTAGCGACTTTGGCTTGTTTACCAGCCTGCTGAAGCCGATCTACAGCAGTGTGACCCAGGTGGGGCTAATTAACCTAGAGGCCGATGTAGACGGCAAATATCGCACCTTCCCCGATCGCGGGATTGAAACCCTGCGGCAGACCCACGGCTTTACCGACGATTTGCCTGCCCTGGCTGGGGCGGCGCTAGCCGCTGCTGACTATCCCTTGCCCGATCGCCAGAGCCAGGAGATTTTCTTCTACGGTCCAGCGGGGGCATTCCCGGCGGTGTCGTTTGTGCAGGTGCTCGACCCCACCAACTGGCCCCTGATCGCCGACCAGTTTGAGGGCAAGATTGTGTTGATTGGCCCTACCGCCGAGTCGTTCCAAGACCGCAAGCGCACCCCCGTTGACGAAATGATGCCGGGGGTTGAAATTCACGCCCACGCCCTGGCGGCACTGCTGGAGGGCAAAACCCTCGGTGCGGCCATCCCCAACCCCTTGGGCCAGGGGGTGCTGACGGCGATCGCGATCGGCGCAATCGGTCTTGGGCTGGGCTATCGCTTCACCCAGCCGGTGCTCAGGCTGGTGGGGTTTGTAGGCGCGATCGCCGTCTGGGGTGGGCTGGCCTACCTGCTGATGGTGCAGGGCGATCGCCTAGTGCCCGTCGCCATTCCGGTGGCGTGCCTGGGCCTGGGAGGCGTCACCTACATGACCACTGGGGCCGTCAGCAATCGACTCGAAGAACAGCGCCTGCGCCGCACCCTGGAGCGCTACGTGGCCCCCTCGGTAGCCCAGGAAATTCTCAATCAGCCCGAAGACTTTACCCGACTCACCGTAGGCCAGCGGTTCCAGGCAGCGGTGTTATTTTCAGACATACGCGGCTTTAGCCGCATTTCATACCAGCTCGGGGCCGAAGAAACTGTTAGCCTGCTCAACACTTACCTGGATGTCATGGTGGCCGCCATTCTGGACTACAGAGGCACCATTGACAAGTTCATTGGCGATGCGGTGATGGCTGAGTTTGGTGCCCCCAAGTCCCAGGGACCTGAACAGGATGCCCTGGGGGCCGTATCGGCGGCTTTGGCGATGCGAAAGGTCTTAGCAACCCTGCGGATAACCCTTCGGGAGCAGGGGCTGCCGCCGCTCTTTAACGGCATTGGCATTAGCTACGGCGAACTGGTGGTGGGCAACGTTGGGTCGGTACAGCGACTGGAGTACACCGCCATTGGCGACACCGTCAACGTGGCCAGCCGAATTGAGGCGCTGACCAAGATGATCGGCACCGATATTTTGATCACCCAACCCTGCTATGACCTGGTCAAAGACCACATCATTGCTGTCGACCACGGCACCCACGTGCTGGCCGGACGCGAGCATGAAGCGGTGCAGGTGTATGGCGTTGTGGCCCTCAACGGTGACAGCGACGCCCTCTACCACCAGGTGCAAACTGACCTGGGTGAGCACCTGTGCCAGCCGCGGGTAATGACCCTGCTGGTTCAGCCCCCCTCGGTACCCAGTGACAGTGAGGCCTAGCGCTTCTTCATGGCTAGGGTCAGACCGTCGGCGATGGGTACCAGGCTAGCCACGACGCGACAGTCGTTGTAAAGGGTCTCGTTGAAGGTTCGCAGTACGGTGGTGCGGTTGTCGGTCACGGCGGGATCGGCGACCCGGCCTGACCACAGCACATTGTCTATGGCAATCAGCCCGCCGGGGCGCACTAGCTGGAGCACCTGTTCGTAGTAGGTGGGGTAGCTGCTTTTGTCGGCATCGATAAAGGCAAAGTCAAAGCTGTTCGTCTCTCCGGCCCCGATTAGCTGAGCTAGAGTGTCGGCAGCAGGGGCGATCCGAAGGTCAATCTTGTCGGCTACCCCAGCCTGCTCCCAGTAGTGGCGGGCGATCGCCGTATAGTCTTCACTGACATCGCAGGCGACTAGCTTGCCCTCCGGCGGCAGCGCCAGCGCTACTCGCAGGGCGCTGTAGCCGGTAAACACGCCAACTTCTAACGCTTTAGTCACCCCCAAAAGCTGCACCAGCAGCGCCATAAACTGCCCCTGCTCGGGGGCAATCTGCATTTGCGCCATGGGGTGCTGAGCGGTTTCGTGGCGCAGGGCAACCAGTACCTCGGGTTCATGCACCGAGTGGCTGACCAGGTAGCGGTACAGGCGATCGTCAAGGGTCAGGGTTTGGTTGCTCATAGCCGCAGACGTGGGGATGGGGGCAGGGCAAATAAAAAGAAAGTTAGCGGTTTTGCCAGGGCCAAACTAGATCTGCCTTACCATAGCATCGCGAGTATGGAACCTGGCTTGGCCTGTTTAGGTCTAGGCAGGTAACGTCTTAGGCCCTGGGGGAATACGGCCATGGACACAGATTCAGTCGTGCAGATCTCGGCCATGACCGGGTGGATTATCGGCGTCAGCCACAGCAAAGAGCGGGGCTACCAGTGCTGGATCGTCAATCCCGATTTAGATGTGCTGAGCGATGGCACGTTTTATACCACCAGCAGCGCCGCCATGTCGGCGGGTCGGGCCTTTGTGGAACGCTACAGCTGAAGATGGGCGACTCAACCGAGCCGTAGACCCTCCGGCAGCCGCAGACTTTTGCAATCGAACAGCCCCGCTGCGATCGCGCTGTAAGCCGTAGAGCTAGCCAGATCAATCCGCAGATCACGCCGCCAGTTCGACTCGCGATTGCCTATCAACGCATCCGTCGCACCCCCCGGCTAAGCCGTACCATACCGCGCACATAGTACCTGTCTCATCTGCTTCATATTGCCGGGCAGATCGGTTTTCATGGCCTGCTCAATCAGGAAGGCCGGAACGGGAATGGTGGGAGCAGCCTGCACGGAGTAGCTCAGCAAGGTGCCCTGGTTAAAGTCGTGCAGATGCAGATCGGCGGCAAAGTGAGAAAATGTACCTTGCTCCAGACGAAACTGAATGGCCTCGCAAGTTGTTTCCACCACCTTGAGATAGATCTCAACCTGGGCCGTTAGCAGCATGAAGCCCTTGCGCCCAACCTGGTAAAGGCGGCGGTAGCGCTGGGTCGCCGTTTTCACGGTTTCGATCACTTCGCTGTGAACAATGTTGGGAAAATACTGGGTCCAGCAGCTGTAGTTGGTAACCTGGGGCCAAATTTGTGGTCGCGCTAAGGGCACATACATATAGGCCGTTACCGCTCCACCATCCCGGTTAGTTTGAGTTTTAAGCAGTACATCTCCCCGCAGCAGGGAGACTTGATCCCCAGGGGAAAACTGGGCTAAAAAATCTTGTACGGGTCTAACGTTACGGGCGATTTGTGCTTTGCTAACTACCACCGCTCTACTCCTCCTAAGGACACGACCTAATCTCGAGGTCAGGAACCACCCGGGCCAGGTTATTGAAGACCAGGTTCACGAGTAGGTTCCCTGGCGCGATCGCTAGTTTAGTCACACTGGGTGCCCGGCTTGCTACTGTAGTAAGCGCTGGGCGGTTCGGACTAATGCTACTGCTCGGTCGCTGATTTTTCTATTAAACGGTAGACCGTTCTAAACCAGGAGAGAGGCGGTAGTATCATTACGGTGCTTTTACCAAGGTCATCCGTATTCTCCCCTAGCCCGGTAAAAGCTTTACAAACAGAGACACTGCTGCCATGGGTCGTCGTTATCCGCTGCAACCGCTAACCAAGCTATTTTTAGCCGCCCTGGGTCTAACGGCCGTTGTTTGGGTATTACGGGGTCTGTCGGTGCTGGCCTTTTTACCGGGGGTGGTAATCTGGCTGCTCATTTTGATTTGCTTTGGCCTCGGTATTGTCAGCAGCCTACAGCGGATTCGCTAACGAATTCGCCGATATCACCGCCCTCACTAGCGGCGCTTGATTTTAAACGATTCAAACGATGGTGGAGTGGTTGGTGGTGGCTGCCTGCCCCAGGGGCGGCTGGGTGCGCTGCGCCACCGTAGCGTGCTGAGATTGACCTGAGCACCCAGAGGCACCAGCAAAATCAGCCCGTAAATCGTCCCTAAATTAAGGCTAAGGGCAAGCAATAACTCGTAGGCAAACCCCTGGCGCTCTAGCCAGGCCACCCCCCAGGCCCGCAGCCCTAGCCCAAGTAGCCCCAGCCCCAGCACCAATCTGGCCCCGGGCCACAGGGGCAGCCCCGGCACCCAGCGCCGAGGAGCCAGACGATAGACCAGGCCCAGGCCCAGGGCGACACTAGCCAGCGCGATCGCCCAGCGCCCCAGCCGCCAGACCCCTGCCATCAGGCCGGGTTCAGCTGTCGTCTCTGCTATCAAATTAAAGACCAGCCCGGTCAGCCCCAGCCCTAGCAGCGTCAGCCCCCAGGGCAAAAGCCGGGTGCGCCAGGTGCCATTCCTGCTGGAGCTGCTGCCGTAGACTATAGCGACGAGCTGAATCAGCTTTTGACTCCCCGCGACTAGGCAAAGCCAGGCTCCTAAACCCAACAGTCCCAGCAGCCAGCGACCCACCCGGTTACTGGCATCGACCGCAGCGATCGTCAGGCTGGTGCGCAGCCCGTGGGCCAGGTGCAGTGCGCCGATGGGTAATGGCAGCGCCGGATACTGCTCCAGATGCAGCAGCACAAAGCCGAGCCCCAGCAGCCCCAGCAGCCAGAGAAACGCGATCGCTGCGGCTACCTCAGCCCACCGCGATCGCGCCGCCTGAATCCACACCTCTTGCCAGAGATGACCATTGCCATAGACGGCCAGCGGGCTGGCCCACACGGCAGGACGAAGATAATGCAAAAACCGCTTGATCATGGCCCCTATCTTGCCATAGGTACAGACCTTTGGTATGACCGTCGAGGTGAACCCCTAGGCCCGGTAAACAGGGAGCGTAAAGTAAAAGGAGCTGCCCTCCCCAGGCGACGAGTCAACCCAAATCTGGCCATAGTGAGCCCGCACAATGCGCTGGCAGAGCGCTAGCCCCAGTCCGTAGCCCTCTTGGGTAACATCGCGCTGAAGACGATAGCTTTCTTCGAAAATCTTGTCGCGGTTCTCGGCCGGAATGCCAGGGCCGGTATCTGTCACCGAAACCTGCACCTTTTGAGTCGTGCGGTGAAGCGCGACAATAGACACTTTTCCCGCCTCGGGCGTGTATTTAATTGCATTGTCGAGCAGATTGGTAATGACTCGCTTGACCTGGGTGCCATCGGCGTAGACCGTCGGCAAGTCTTGAGGAATTTCAGTCGTTAACACCTGCTGCTTCTCGCCCAGTCGATTTTGAAACGCCTCCACCACCTCCAGGCAGAGCGCCGTTAAATCGAGTTCCTGGGGCAGGAGCTGCAGCTCCATCGAGGCCCCCCGAGCCGCCTTGAGAATGTCGGTAATCATGCGGTTGATCGCTCGAATTTGAGTCTTCGCATGCTTGAGCAGCTGGCCGGTCAGCTCGGGTTTGAGAGTAAGGGCGCGGGACTGATTGGGGGCGTAGCCCAGCTCCAGGGTTTCGATCGCAATGGAGGCAGCGGTCAGCGGGTTGCGCAGATCGTGGGCCATCATGGCGATGATGCGATCTTTGAAGCGTAGCTGGGCCTCCAGTTCTTCGCGAGTTTGGTTAAGCCGAAAAATTTCGTCAGAGAGCTTCATCAGCTCAGCGGAATAGCCCAAAGAATTGTCGTTATCGACCAGCTGATCGGCGGGTTGATCGGACTCAGACTCGGCCAGCTTGATGGCATCGAGGTACTCTTGCTGCCACTTGGGCCACCATCTTTCAAGCTGATTAATAATATCGCTGCCGGCCAGCATCTGCTCTGGAGCCGGCGCGATTTTGATCAGAGCAGGGCTAGCTACCAGCTTGTAGTGCTCGGCCAGGTAGGGCTGTTCACCAATGTCAACCACATCTAGGTTGAATTCAAAGTGAGCTTCCAGGGTTTTCAGATACTGCCTGATTTGGCGCATCTGCCGGGCTAGGCTGGGCCGCTTATCGATAAATAGCAGCAGTTTGAGGGGTACCCGAACATCGTCAAAGGAAGTGGAGGAACCCTCCATTACCGTCTCCTAAAAGTCTGAAAACCAGTTTCCACCTATGATTTTACCCTGACTACCAG
>JBARVK010000509.1:0-4699 GCA_049646225.1 Nodosilinea sp. | reverse complement strand
CCTCAACGACCCTACAGCCCCCAGCGCTCTTACAATCAAAGCTGTCGGCGATATCATTCCTGGCACTGACTATCAGCGCTACCGCCTGCCCGACCAGGGTCAACCAACCCAGCTCCAGACCCGACCATAGAGGCATTTTGGCGATCGCGCGTCAGGCCAGAACCTGGCTAAAGGAGGAAAACAAATTGTTACAAAATGCTACTAACGACAGTGTTGTGCTCTGCCCTGACCACGTTAGTTTGTCGAAGGAATGTCGTAATAGTTGAGAAAACGCGATCGCATCCGGCGGTTATCGAGCTCGGCTGTGCGATAGCTAATAATTATCAACTAACCTCTATGGCTACCGAAAATAATCGACCTCAACAAGTCGGTAACCCAAAAGACGCTGAGCCCGGCCGTGGTGCCCCTGGCGAACAGTGGGCTGTGCAGACCGCCCAGCCAACCAACGTCAACCCCGACGATGAAAAAATTCCATCTAACGTGGATGTTGAGCAAAACCGTCAGCAAATCGAAGACTATGCGGCTCAAGAAGAAGGCACGCTGCCAACCTCCCACGGGTTTGTCGTTGACGAATCCGGCAAACTGGACAACTTTCCTGTAGAACCCCCCATGTACGTCGAAGAGTAGCGGTAGCGACCAGGCCCTAGGCCACAACGTTGACCAACTGTTTTATTCATTTTTAAGGAGGCCTTATGCCTATTTCTATTCGCGACGACGCGGTTTATATCATTCTCAAAAAAATCAACGATGCCAACCAGGGTGGCCCGTCGGAAGATATTGACTTTTCTTCCACTGATTTCACCGGCCTGGGGTTGGCCAAATCTGACCTGCTTGGGCACTTAGACTACCTCAACCAGCGGCAGTACATCAATGCTGAATTTACCGGCAATGCCTACGGTAACCAGGAAGATGTGCCCAATGTAGTCAACGCCGATGAGGTGGGCTTCCGCGTAGCCAACACCTACGGCGCTGAGGATGGTCCTTTACCCCACCTGATTGCATTTAAGACCGCTACCCTGACCGAGAAAGGGAAAAGCATGCTGCAGGATATGGAAGAGAATCCGCCTAAAGACTTGAACAAGGGGCCAAAGGTGCCGCTGATTAACGAGCACACGCCGTTCTTAGAGAAGGTCAAAGTCAAGGGTGGCCTGCCCGATCTTTATGATGCGCGAGACATTACCGAAACCGTCTTTCGCGTCATGCGCGATGTGATGACGACAGCTGAGGCCGATCGAGTACAGGAAGAACTACACGATTCTGTCCTGCCGACTGACGAGAAAGCTCTCCAGATGGAGGTATCTGACCTTTGGAAAGACAGAAACCCCATTGTGGGTCTGCTCAGCCGCATTCGTCCCCCCCTGAAAGGGCCTTTTGGCATTGACTCCAAACTATTTTTGACCCGGGTCGATAACGAAGCGGGGGTGCCCAAAACGGTAAATGCCGAGATCGTCGTTGCCGCCGTCTTTTCAGCTACTAAAGATGAACTGTCCCCAGAGCGTATTGAGGCTATAGCCCAGTGGCTACCCGAGGGCAAAGTACGTGAGATCTGGCAAGCGGCCTAGCGCAGCTAGCTAATTCTCATTTCTTTAAAAGAAGAGAGGGTGCGTCACCAGCAAGCGGTGACGCACCCTCTTTGAATATCAGATTCACGATCCCACGGCTAGCGCTGAAAGTTTGTCGGCCCGCTGTAGCCTGACAATTCAGCCAATCGCGCTAGGCTCTGGGTGCCCGAGTAAAACTCACCATTAATTTCCCAGGTGGGGAAGCCGGTGATCTCAGGCTTTGACCGGCACAGATCGGGCTGAGGATTTTGGCCGTCTTCAGCGCACTCTACATAGTCGAAGGTCTGGGT
The DNA here is from genome assembly GCA_049646225.1 of Nodosilinea sp. GTDB lineage: Bacteria > Cyanobacteriota > Cyanobacteriia > Phormidesmidales > Phormidesmidaceae > Nodosilinea. Next base: position 2,847 of record JBARVK010000509.1, on the reverse strand, counting down.
GGCTTCGGCCCCAAATAGCTGCTTTTGGTCGTGGCAGTGAGGGCACCACCAGGCCCCGTACATGGTTGCACCAATCTCGTTAAGGTGATTGGCCAGGGCAACTTCGGCAGGCCCAGAGGCCGTGGTAATTGGTGGCCCAGCCTGACCGGCGACATCGGCGCTGGGGCTACCGCCAGCGCTAATCGGAGCATAGACCGCCAGGGTAGCGACAATTGTTACGACGCCGACAATTAAACCCATAAAGGCGATCTGACCTAGATCGTCCCAGCGGTTGCCCAACAAAATAATCACAAACATAGAGAGGGCAAACAGCGCTGAGCCAATGCAGTAGGGGCAAACTGCCTGCAACTCAAAGGCCAGCACCGTCATCAGATAGCCACTAAACACCAGCATGGCCGAGGCCAGCATGAACATTAGCGGCCAGGTCCAGGTTTCGAGCTTTTGACGTAAAGCTTTGTTCTGGTCGGCGTTGATCAGCAGTGGTGCTACAGCCATCACCAGCATGGTTCCGTAGGCCAGGCAGCCAAATAGGGTTAGCGGCAGGCCAAAGACGGTACCCCAGGGACTAGAGAGCACGCGATCGCACCCTTCTGTGGGACAAGCGCCACCGCCCGTCAGCTTAGCAACGGTTAGGTAGCCTGTGCCCAGGGCCCCAATTAGGGCGATCCCCGCCACCAGCCAGCGCGACCAGCGATGAATCCAGCGGCTCTCCTGACGACGGCGTCTCATGATGCGTCTCTCTTCCACTACAAGTGACCCAAACCTTAAACCACTCAATCACTCAATAAGGTGACTAGGCGTTTAGCCTAACGCGGCGTAACCCCGTATCTATCTTAATGCTTAGACCAAGTGGTGAATAGTCCGACTCAGGGGAGCCTCTCCAAGACGGTATACCTAAATATCTAGCCCCTATGTCTAAGAGGTCACCATGGTTGGTAACGGCACCGGGTCTCCTATGGCTTGTAAACCTTCCTGCATCGCTTCCACAAACTGCCCGACGCGAATTGGGTCAATGGGGTGGTTAATGTCTCCCTGACGCTTGAGGGAACTGGCGACGATCACACCATCAGCCGCTTTTATGAGCGTACCAATGTTATCGACGTCGGCGCCACTGCCGATAAACACGGGGCGATCGCCCGCAGCGGCTTTGGCCAGCTCTAAGTCTTCGAGGCTAGGGGGACTACCCGTGGCCCAACCCGACAAAATAATGCCGTCAGCCAGACCTCGGTGCAGGGTTTCCTGAACAGCGGTGGTCAGGTTGGGTGACCCCAGCGGACGGGCATGCTTGACTAGCACGTCAGCCAAAATGTGCACCGAGCTACCAAGCTCTTTGCGGTAGCGCAGCAGGTCGTGGGCACAGCCCTCGATCAGCCCCTGGTCGGTTGCCATCACCCCTGTCAGCACGTTGACGCGAATGAACGCGGCCCCGGTGCAGGTGGCGATCGCCAGAGCGCTGTGGGCATCGTTGCGCAACACATTGATCCCCAGCGGTACCGTAATCAGGGATTGCAGGCGCTGTACCACCAACCCCATGGCGCTGACCACTGCCGGGTCTACCGGCCCCTTGGCAAAGGGGGCATCAAAGAAATTTTCAACGATAATGCCGTTGACACCGCCCGAAGCGAGGGCCGTTGCCTCTTGCTCGGCGCGAGCAATAACAGCCTGTAAATCCCCCTGCCAGCGGGGTGAGGTGGGCAGGGGCAACAGGTGTAGTACCCCAATGACTGGGTTTTGGGTGTTGAAGACTTTAATTAAGTCCACGTGAATTTTGCCTGGACTCGCAGAACGTTAGAGAACAATAGCCGGTGACATCAGTTTGCCGCAGCAAACGCCACCCTACCCTATCAGCATATCAACCCCCGGGACCCGATTTAAGACGCCTCTCGCTTTTGTGTTGTATTATTTATGAGTGTTAATTTGTATTGCCCCCTGGTGCCATTGGCCAAAAGATTTGCTGGGCAATTCGTCAACACAGGATTGATGGATGCCTAAGCTGTAGTGTCAGGATGGGGCGTTAGGGATATTGGTGCCGAACAAGCGGTGCCCGTTCGCCCTGGTGCGATCGCACCAGTAATGCTCAATTCTGGGCCCAAGCTTTTGGCAGACTTGGCATGTTCACATATTACGAGATACAAGAGACACCATGGGGCTAAAGCCAACGGTTGCATTTAACCACCTGGGCTGCGAAAAAAACCGGGTCGATACCGAGCATATGCTGGGGCTGCTGGTGCAGGCCGGCTACCAGGTCGACGCCAACGAAGAGCTGGCCGACTACGTGGTGGTCAACACCTGTAGCTTTATTGAAGCGGCGCGAGAAGAGTCGGTGCGCACGCTAGTCGAGCTCGCCGCCGCTCAAAAGAAAGTTGTCATTACAGGCTGTCTGGCCCAGCACTTTCAACATGAGCTGCTAGAAGAAATTCCCGAAGCCGTGGCGCTGGTGGGTACCGGCGACTATAACCGCATTGTCGAGGTGATCGAGCGGGCCGAGGCAGGTGAACGGGTGAAGCTGGTTTCCCCCGAGCCTACCTACATCGCCGATGAAACCGTACCCCGCTACCGCACCACGGCTTCCAGCGTGGCCTACCTACGGGTGGCCGAAGGGTGCGATTACCGCTGCGCCTTTTGCATCATTCCGCACCTGCGCGGCAACCAGCGATCGCGCTCCATTGAGTCCATTGTGGCCGAGGCCCACCAGCTTACCGCTGAAGGCGTTCAGGAGCTGGTGCTGATCTCCCAAATCACCACCAACTATGGCTTAGATATCTACGGTAAGCCCCGCCTGGCCGAGCTGCTGCGCGCTCTGGGTGAGGTCAACGTGCCCTGGATTCGCATGCACTATGCCTACCC
>JBARVK010000508.1:0-4514 GCA_049646225.1 Nodosilinea sp. | reverse complement strand
GGGAAGATGAGGGGGATGGGGAAGAAGCACTCTTGACTTCCCTACCTTCCCTATCTCCCCTAACAGGTCTCTGCTTCGGTCGCAAATCCCGCGCTAGCTCCGCCAGTTGGGCAATATGCTCGGGCCGGGTGCCGCAGCAGCCACCGATTACCTGGACGCCCAGATCCTCTACGAAGTGCATCAGCGACATGCGCAGCTCGGTGGGGGTGAGGCGGTAGACGGCGTGGCCGCCGACGTTCTCGGGCAGGCCGGCGTTGGGAATGCAGGAGATCACAAAGGGCGACTGCTCGGCCAGGTGGCGAACGTGGTCTTTCATCAGGTCGGGGCCGGTGGCGCAGTTGAGGCCCAGGATGTCGATCGGGTAGGGTTCGAGGATCGCTAGGGCGGCGGCCATTTCGGTGCCCACCAGCATGGTGCCCTGCTGCTCCATGGTGACGGAGACCATCAGGGGCAAGCGTTTTCCTGTAGCGATGAACGCCTCTTCGATGCCATTCAGGGCCGCTTTAATTTGCAGCACGTCCTGACAGGTTTCCACCAGCATGAGGTCGACGCCGCCGTCGATTAGCCCCCGGGCCTGCTCCACGTAGGCCTCTTTCAGGGTGTCAAAGTCGATGTGGCCGAGGGTGGGCAGCTTGGTGCCCGGCCCCATGGAACCGGCGACAAAGCGGGGCTTCTCGGGGGTGGAGTACTCGTCGGCAACGCGGCGGGCCAGGGCGGCGGCGGTTTTGTTGAGTTCGTAGGCTTTGTCCGCCAGATCGTACTCGGCCAGCACGATCGAGGTGCCGCCAAAGGTGTCGGTTTCAATCACGTCGGCCCCGGCTTCAAGAAACCCCCGGTGGACGATCTCGACCGCCTTGGGGTTTGTGAACACCAGGTACTCGTTACAGCCTTCGTACTCAGGGCCGCCAAAGTCGTCTGCCGTTAGGTTTTGCACCTGGAGGTTGGTACCCATGGCACCATCAAAAACCATCACCGGGCGATCGGGGCTGTGGAGGCGATCGAGAAAGGCGCTAGACATGGGGCGTTAGAACGGGTTGCAACAGAGATCATTTATTATCAACCATTGCCCCACAAGTCGGTAGGTAGCGTTCTAGGCCAATTCTAGAATTCCTCTCCTGTCAAACGTTGATGGGCAAGATTTAGCACCGGTCACTTAGGGATGCGCCTCAAAATAAAGTACCAGCTAGAATAGCTACGCCATAATGGATTCCCGCCTGCGCGGGAATGACGTTGGGACTATATGAATTTTCGAGTCCCTTAGCGTGGATCGACGGCGGGGGCTCGATCGATGAGGCGAATTTGGTTTTGCCGCTCTACCACCGTGACGAGCGGCAGTGGTTTGCGGGCAGGCCCCCGCAGTCGTCGTCCCTGGGCGTCAAACTTAGAACCGTGGCAGGGGCAGGCAAAGCGGTTTTGGTCAGCCTGCCAGATCACGGCGCAGCCCCGGTGGGGGCAGACGGGGCGAAGGCCGTAGGGGGCGATCGCTGGCCCATCCTGAATCACCAGATAGGTGATTTGTGAGTCAGGTAACCCTTGGACAGGCTCTGGGATTCCTGGTGTTGCCATGGGCAAGAAGGTATCGAGGGCGATCGCATTCCCCTCGGCATCCAGCGCCTGCACCCCCGGCAAATAGTTGAGGCAGCGAGAATTCTGCGGAAACATGGCGCACAGCTCTTCCAGGTCTTGGCCAGCGGCGGCGGCAGGCCGCAGGAAAACCATAGCGATCGCTCCCAATCCGCCCCCAGCTATAGCTCTAAGCAGATGCCTGCGGCTGTAGGGCAAGGGTTGACTTGACTGGGGATTTGAGAAATGAGTCATAGTGTCTAAAGTAACGGTCGAATGGGCTTAGATCTACCTAGAGAGGCCCAGTTGGCTAAGGTCAGGCTAACGAACAATGCCGACGATTTCCCGCGATCGGCCTGTTTAAGTGGGTTGGCGTCCCCAAACGGGATATTTTTGAGAAGGATGACTCTTAGACCTCCATCCGAGGGCTTCTTACTATATGCTTTGTCTGTAGCTTCGACGCATAACTCACCACTACAATGGGCCGACTAACCACCCACGTTCTTGATACAGCCTTGGGTAAACCCGCCGCCTCGCTGCGGCTCACAGTCTGGGCCATTAACAACGAAGCCGATATCAAAACGGCGCTTAAAACCGTCGAAACCAATGGCGATGGCCGCACCGACGAACCCCTCCTGGAAGGCGACGAGCTGCACAAAGGCACCTACGAAATTACCTTCGACGTAGCGGCCTATTTTGCCAAAGCGGGGGCAGCGCTCTCCGAGCCACCGTTTTTAGATCAAATTCCGATTCGCTTTACGGTGGCTGACCCCAGCGGCAATTTCCACGTGCCGCTGCTGGTATCGCCCTGGTCCTACAGCACTTATCGTGGCAGCTAGAGGGGTGCCCAGCGAGAATCCGGAGTTTTGTTAACCATGGCGACCTACACCGATACGGTATCTCAGCCCTGGTGGCAAGATGGCGTCATCTATCAGATTTATCCGCTGAGTTTTGCTGACGGCAATGGCGACGGTACCGGCGACCTGCGAGGCCTGATCAAACGGCTGGACTATCTCAACGATGGCGACCCCAACAGCACAACGGCCCTGGGCATTGACGCGATTTGGCTGTCGCCTGTCAACAAATCGCCGATGACCGACAACGGCTACGACATTGCTGACTACTACGACATCTGCCCCACCTTCGGCACCCTGGCCGATTTCGACGAGCTGCTGAGCGAAGCCCATCAGCGGCATATCAAACTCATTCTTGACCTGGTGGTGAACCACACCTCCAGCCAGCACCCGTGGTTCGTCGAGTCGGCCTCCAGCCTAGACAATGCCAAAGCCAACTGGTATCTGTGGCAAGACCCATCGGAAGAACAAGACTTTCCCAACAACTGGCAATCGTATTTTGGCGGCCCGGGCTGGACCTATTCGCCCGATCGCGGACAGTTTTTCTTTCACACCTTTAACGAGAACCAGCCCGATTTAAACTGGCAAAATCCAGAGGTGAGGGCCGCTGTTTACGACATTGTGCGGTTTTGGCTAGACCGGGGCGTCGACGGGTTTCGTCTCGATGCGTCCAGTGCCTACAGCAAGGATCCCGACTTTCACGATAACCCCATGAAGTATGGGGCTTCAGACAACAATGACTACAACAACTACCACCACCTCTACGAGAAAAACCTGCCCGCCAACCACCAAATTATTCGCGAAATTCGCGCCATTGTAGACGAGTATGACGATCGCCTTTTAATTGGCGAAACCTTTATCGACAACTCACTCTATGACTCTGTTTCCTTCTACGGAGTCAACAACGACGAGCTGCATCTGCCCCTTAGTTTTGAGTTTCCGTTTAGCCCCTGGTACCCCGGTCATTTGCAGCGCGGTATTGAGAAGCAAGAAAAACTAACCCCAGAGGGCTGCTGGCCCTGCTACTTTCTCGATAACCACGATATTCCGCGCCATCTGTCGCGGTGGATTGAGTGCAGCCTGTGTGTCGATACAAAAGCGATCGCCAGAGCCGCTGCTACGCTTTTGCTATCGGTGCGAGGCACCCCAATTCTCTACTATGGCCAGGAACTGGGCATGGTCAACAACACCGATATTCCTCCAGAAAAGCTGCAAGACGGAGCCGTGGTTGAATCTGACCTGGGAGAAACCCCACCCCCTAGGGACGGCGCTCGCACACCCATGCAGTGGGATGCTTCGCCCCACGCGGGCTTTAGCTTTGGCGACGATATTGAACCCTGGCTGCCGGTGCACGCCAACTTTTCTGAGGTAAATGTGCGGTCAGAACTGGCTGATGATGACTCAATTTTGCACTTTTATCGCCGCTTACTCAAGGTGCGAAAAGGCAGTGAGGCGCTGCGACGAGGCCGATGGCGTTGTCTGATTCACTATCCCCATGAGCATCTGGCTTACTTGCGAGAAACCAATGCCGAGACCGTGTTAGTTGCAATTAATTTTGCTTTCGAAAAACCGTTTACGCTAGATGTCCCCATCGACAAGAACAGCTGGACGGTGCTGCTGTCTACGGACTACGGCACTGGTGAGCAGATGGATCTAGCCGAAACCCTACAGCCGTTTGAAGTCTCTATTTTGCGAAAAAACCGATAGCTAAACGGGGCTAGCTAAGATTGGGAGCCGACGATGTACCCCTGCGAGATGGCTCGATCGCCGCGTGAACTGAAGGCTGGGTATTGCTACCACGTTACAGTGCGCTGCAATAATCGCGAGTTTCGGCTGATACGCGATGAATGCCGCGAAGTATTGCTGTACGCCGTTGACCAATGCCAGGGCAAATTTGGCTTTAAGCTCTACGGGCTGTGCATTATGAGCAACCATATTCATTACCTGCTGGAACCGCAGCAGCCGGAAGATTTGCCGAGGTTGATGCACTGGCTGAACTGGTACACGGCGATGTGCTTCAACCGCATGCTGAACCGCACCGGGCACTTTTGGGAAAAGCGGTACCACAGCACCGGCTTTGCCAATACCGACTATCGG
>JBARVK010000507.1:0-6052 GCA_049646225.1 Nodosilinea sp. | reverse complement strand
ACCTCCGACCATGCGATCGCCAACGAAGCAGAGGTGGTCAAAAGCCTGGGAATGAAGCACTTTCACATTCCGGTGGTGTGGGAAGCACCGACCTCGACTGATTTGGAGATATTTTTTAAGGTGATGGAGCGCAACTGCGACTACAAAACCCTGGTTCACTGCGCCTTGAATATGCGGGTTTCTGCCTTTGTTTATCTGTATCGGGTGCTGCACCAGGGGGTAGATGAGTCTGTGGCCCGCGCCGATCTGCACCGCATCTGGCAGCCCAACCCCACCTGGCAAGCCTTTATCGACAAGATGCTCGCTCAACGAACCAAGCAGGCCTAACACCCTACCCAAGTTGAACACAACAGCCCTATGAACTGGGGCATTACCCATGCAAATGACCTTGAGTTTTGTACCCTCCCAACCCGAGATGGAGGCGGCCCTGTGTAGCCAAGATGGCCGCTACGATGGGCTGTTTTTTGTGGCGGTACGCACCACCGGCATTTTTTGTCGGCCCTCGTGCTCATCGTGCCCCAAGCGTAAAAACGTTGAGTTTTTTCTGTCGCTGCGGGAGGCGGTGCTGGCCGGGTATCGCCCCTGCCAGCGCTGCCGCCCCGAAGCCAGCCTGTCGCAGCCGCCCGACTGGGTGAGTCAGCTGATGGAGCGGGTTGAGGCCGAGGCTGGGCAGAAGCTCTCGGCCCAGGACTGGCAGGAGTTGGGGGTTACCCCAGAGCGGGCGCGGCGGTGGTTTAAAGACCACTACGGCATGACCTTTGCCGACTGGTGCCGATCGCGGCGGCTGGCCGGGACCTTTACCCAAATTCATGAGGGTGAACCGCTGGATGACGCGGTGTTTGCCTACGGCTACGACGCCTACAGCGGCTTTCGAGAGGTCTTTACCAAAACCTTTGGGGTGCCGCCGGGCCAGGCTGAGACCCAACGCTACATCGCCGTAGAGCTGATCGAAACACCGCTGGGGCTAATGATGGCCGGGGCAGTAGACGAGGGGCTATGCCTGCTGGAATACGGCGATCGCCGCAGCCTGGAGCGCCACTACACCACCCTGCGCCAGCGGTTTGACAGCGCGGTACTGCCGATCAGCCATCCTCACTTGGACACACTGAAAACCGAACTGGGGGAGTATTTTGGGGGCGAACGCACCGCTTTTACCGTTCCCCTAGCTCTCCAAGGCACCCCATTTCAAACCACCGTTTGGAACGAGTTACAGCGCATTCCCCACGGTGAGACCATTGCCTACGACGAGCTGGCCCGCCGCATTGGCCAACCCACGGCGATGCGGGCCGTGGCGCGGGCCAACGGCACCAACCGAATCAGCATTGTGGTGCCCTGCCACCGGGTGATCGGCAAAGATGGCTCGCTGACTGGCTATGGTGGCGGGCTGTGGCGCAAACGGCTGCTGCTGGAGCTGGAGCACACCGGGCAGCTACCGGGGCGGTAGGGGCACGTTTTGGAGTTTAAAGTTTGGATTGGCGGTTTGGGCCGCATTGTTTTGTAGGAAAACAACGTGATGAAACGCTGGCAGTCGGTCATAGAGTTTGTTGTGCTGGCCATCATCTGGGGCGGATCGTTTTTATGGATGCGGGTGGCGGCCCCAGAGTTTGGCCCCGTGTGGATGATTGAGCTGCGGCTGCTGTTGGCCAGCATAGTGCTGGTGCCCCTCATGCTGCGGCAGGGATTGGGGCCACTGGGGCTGACCCACTGGCGCCCTCTGCTGGTGGTGGGAGTACTTAACTCAGCCCTGCCCTTTGTGCTGCTGGCCTACGCTACCCTCACCCTATCGGCGGGGTTAACCTCGATTTTGAATGCGACAGCCCCGCTGTTTGGCACAGCGATCGCCCTTTTCTGGATGAAGGAGCACCACTCAATCACCCAGCTGGTCGGGTTAGGGCTGGGGTTTTTGGGAGTGGTGGTGCTGCTGGGCTGGCAGCCGACGATGGGAACGGGCAGCTTTGGGCTGGCGGTGGCAACCGGACTGTGTGCGGCCTTCTGCTATGCGATCGCGGCTCCCTACGTGCGCCATCACCTGGCTGGGGTGCCTGCCCTGTGCATTGCCGCTGGCAGCCTGGCCGCAGCCTCGCTGGTGCTGCTGCCGCTGCTGCCGTTTACTATTCCCACGGCTATGCCTTCGGTGCAGAGCCTGATAGCGGTCATAGCCCTGGGCCTATTGTCTACGGCCCTGGCCTACCTACTGTACTTTCGGCTGATTGCGCACCTGGGCTCGACCCGAGCGCTGACGGTGGGCTACCTGATTCCGCTGTTTGCCATGGTGTGGGGGGTGCTGGGGCTGGGCGAAACAGTCACCGCCTCAATGGGGCTGGGCTGCGGGCTGGTGCTGCTGGGTACGGCGATCGCCAATCGTCCTGGCCCTAGCCAGCCAGCCGCTATGCTGGTGTCCCAAGCCGATACCCCAGACCCCGAAGCCCAGGTCACGCCAAAACGCTGACAACGGGCGATCGCCACACCTCTATTTTCTCCCTATCCCCCCAGCTTGGCCCCTCCCCTCAGCCGCCGGTCTCTTTTACAATGGCCCTATGGCAAAAGAGACCCACTACCAAACCCTCGAAATTCACGAAACGGCGACCCAGGCAGAGATCAAACGCGCCTACCGCCGTCTGGCCAAGCAGTTTCACCCCGACAGCCAGACCAGTCAGGCGTCGCACGATCGCATTGCCCGTATCAATACCGCCTACGAGGTGATTGGCGACCCATCGCGGCGCACGGTCTACGACCAACAGCGCCAGGGGGTAGCGGCAGTGGATCCGGTTGCCAGCGCTGCCAATCGAGCCAAGCGCACCGCCGACGCGCAGGAGGTGTATCGCTACGCGCGGGAGGCTACGCAGTCGTCTGAGGCGCGAGAAGATGCCTGGCTAAAGCTGGTGTATGGCCCGGTAGATCGGCTGTTGGGCAAGATTATGTCGCCGCTGCGGACAGAGATTCGCAAACTCTCGGCTGACCCCTTCGACGATGAGCTAATGGAGGGGTTTATGGCGTATTTAGAGCAGGGGCGCACCTGGCTAGGGCAGGCCCAGGGCAAGTTTAACTCAATGGCGAACCCGGCCAGCACGGCGGGAGTGGCAGCCGATGTGTACCACTGCCTGGGGCTGCTGGAAGATGGCCTGGATGAGCTGGATCGCTTCACGATGAGCTATGAGGAGAGCTACATTCACACGGGGGAGGAGCTGTTTCGGCGGGTGAAGCAGATTCGGGCGGAGGCGAAGGAGCGGGTGAAGCGATTGGTGTAGGGGCAAACGGTTGTTTGCCCTAACAGGTTTTTGCGACGCACCGCTGCCTTACGTTGAACATGGGATGTCGGCAAAAGGCCAGATCTACCGCTGGGGACATTTCGATTGTCCCCAGACCCCCGCTCCGCGCGTCCTTCGGCCTACGACCAGGGTTCGCCGCCCTGGACCCAACGGAAAGGATGGGCCGATGGGCCAGTTTAAACCTCTGGTCTGCGAATGGGCTTGTTGGCAACTGCAATCAACCTTAACCGTTCACCCCGTAGGGTGCATCCGCGCAGCGATGCACCATTTCAGGTGACTCTCCATGATGGAACAAGAATGAATCAGGGCTGGGTCTACCGCGATCGCATCACTCCCGCCGAAGCAAATCTTTCGGTGCTAGATTTTTACACCGCGCGCTACCGTCACTCCAGTCGCGAGGAATGGCGCGATCGCATACTAGCGGGCCAGATTCGCCGCAGCGGTATTCCTCTAACCCCTGACGATCGCTTACAGGCGGGGGAAACGCTGGTCTATCACCGGCCACCGTGGGAGGAACCGGACGCGCCCCTGGAGTTTGAGAGCCTGTACGAAGATGAGGATTTGATGGCGATCGCCAAGCCTTCGGGGCTGCCCGTGCTCCCTGGCGGTGGCTTTCTGACCCATACGCTGCTGCACCAGCTCAGGCTGCGCTACCCAGAGAATCCGCCGATTCCGGTGCATCGGCTGGGGCGGGGTACATCGGGGGTAATGGTGCTGGGCCGATCGCCCCTGGCGCGATCAGTGCTGAGTCGGCAGCTGCGCGAGTCGACCGCCACCGCCGCCGATCCCCAGGCTCCGCACCCCATTCGCAAAACCTATCGGGCGCTGATTGGCCCTAGCGATTTACCGGATACGTTTACGCTGACGACGGCGATCGGCAAAGTGGCTCACCCCTTGCTGGGCTATGTCTATGCGGCGTCGCCCACGGGTTTACCCGCTTACAGCGATGGCAGAGTGCTCCAGCGCAGGCCCGACTCCACCCTGGTAGAGGTCACCATTCGCACCGGGCGACCCCACCAAATTCGCATTCACCTGGCCGCAGCGGGGTATCCATTGCTGGGCGACCCGCTCTACGGTGCAGGCGGCGTACCGCTAACCGTCGAACCCGCTGCCGATGGCACGATCCCCGTCCCCGGCGACATTGGCTACCAGCTTCATGCCTGCCAACTAGAGCTGCCCCACCCCCGCACCCAGGAGCCATTAGTCTTTGAATGTTTAGCCCCGCCCACCCTGCGATCGCGCTAGTCCCTGCACTCACCCACCCATCCACCCGCCTGCCCGCCCACTCCTCTACTTCCCACCAGGCCGCACCATCAACAGCTGCTCGGCCTGGGTAAAGCCATATTTCTCGTAAAACGGCTGCATCTCCGGGGTGCAAAACAGCTGAATGCACTCTACCTGGGCCAGGCGAGGGTGAGTCGTCACATGCTCGATCAGTTTGGCTCCTAGTCCTTGCTTGCGATAGTCTGCCGCTACAATCACGTCGAAAACGATCGCCCGGTATATCCAGTCGCTCAGCACTCGGCAAAAGGCGGCCAGTCGCTGCGAATCTGCATCCCACAGGCCAAAGAGCAGGTCGCTGTTGTGCAGCAGGATGGGCACATCGGCCAGAGCACGATCTTTGCTCCACCATTCCTGCAAGTACATCTGGTGAAGCTGCTCAACCTGGGCCGGGTTGAGATCGTGAATGAGGGTAAGCATAGGGAGATTTCGATTCTTTACGGTACGTATATCCTGACCCAATGCCAGATGAGAAAGGGCTACGATCGAGGTGTAGCAAAGGCGCAAGACCTATCTTACTGCCGATGGCAAGGGCCGATAGGGTCGATATAGTCTAAGTGTAGATGCGTCGTCAATCCTGCTTGCCCCGTTCTCGTCCAGCGGCGAGGCACACGTGAAACTCGGGGGCAAGGGTTAAGAGCGAGACCTAAGGGCGATCGCAGTCAGCTACTAACGTCAGCTAACCCAAAGGCGATCGCCCAGGAGCGAGCCTTTGACCCTGCGCTGGCACTATCATCCATATTCGGAGGACCCCTCCATGAAACTATCTCTACTAGCCGGAGCCGCAGTCACTATTTCTGTGCCCTTTGCTATGCCTGTACAGGCCGAAAACCCAGCCCACGTGCAGCAATTACTTGAAACCAACCTCTGTCAGGGTTGCGACCTCTCGGGCGCAGACTTGACTCAGGCTCACGTCATTGGGGCTGACCTGCGCGACGCCAATTTGCAAGGGGCCACTCTAGTCGAAGCAAACCTGGAAGGGGCCGATCTGAGCCGTGCCAATCTGACGGGCGCTAATCTGACCCGCGCCTTTTTGACCAATGCCCTGCTCCAGAATGCCACCCTCGACGAAGCAAACCTGACCGATGCGTCGATCTACTTTGCAGAGGTCAACGGCGCTTCGTTTCTAGACGCCAATTTGACTGGCGCAGAAATTGTCGGTACCCCGATCAGCGTGGGCGGTGACTAGTCTTCAATGGCGGTGAGTGACTATTTCTGAACGCTAGGGAGCAGAACCGTAACATGCCCTAAGTATGACGGCTACGGCTATAGCTGCCGTAGGTTGGGCTAGCGTTAGCACAACCCAACGAAACCGTTGCTGGTGTTGGGTTTCGTTTCACTCAACACCAAGCTATAGCCGGAGCCATCATCATGGGGACATTCCCCGCAATGTAGTAGCTGTCCGTCATTCCCGTAGCAACGGGAATCCATTTGGGAACAGTTTCTCCAGCGTGGATTCCCGCATGCGCGGGAAAGACGGCATTAGTATGCTGTCCCGACCG
>JBARVK010000506.1:0-1607 GCA_049646225.1 Nodosilinea sp. | reverse complement strand
CCTTGTCGGCCCCAAACTGCTCCTTCGCTTTCTCGACCCCCACCCGGTAGCCCGACCAGGTTTCTTTTTCGGGATCCTTGGGCCGCACGAACAGCACAAACCTATGCTCGTCGTGGTGAGGGGCCAGTACCGCCACTGCCCCAGGCTCGTTGAAACCGGTCAAATAATAGAAGTTGCTGTCTTGGCGAAAGGGGTAGTCGACATCGTTGTGCATCACCGCCGGAGGGGCGCTGGCGAAGATGGCGGTGCCGCCGCCGATCAAATCCATTACACGCTGACGACGATAGGCGTAAGAGGTGGTCATGGCGATGAGGGGGAGGGATGGCCCAGCGGCGTTAGCCCTGGGGTGACTGGGGCAAGAAACACAGGGTTTCTTCTCTGGATGCTAAAGGATAGCTACGCTCGCCGCAAAACCGGTCTGGCTAATTCCTTGGGGATTGGTAGACTTGGATGCGCATACCCTCGTTGGGCAGGTCGTTGGGCCGTATCCCCAGCGAACCGCTGCTGGCTCGGGTGACGGGTGTACCCGGCATCAGCGCTAGAAAGTTGTCAACCGGGTCAAGGTCACAGCTCTCGCCAGCGCCTGCGGTCAAGTAGTGGGTAGGAATGACAATCTTAGGACGCAGCACCTGCACCGCTTGCACCGCCTCGGCAGCGGTATAGGCTTTAGGCCCGCCCCCCACTGGCACCAGCATGACATCGGGTCGGCCCAGTAAAATTTGCTCTTCTACGCCCAGCGGAGCCGCCGCCCCGCCCATGTGAACGATGGTAACGCCGCCCTGGGTCCACTTCCAAACGGTGTTGTTGCCAAAGCGTCGCCCCCCCTCGCGATCGTGGGGGGTCAAAATGCCCTGCACCCGCAGGTTGTCAAAGTCGTAGATGCCGGGTTCGGTCAGAGTACGAGGGTTGCCGGGGAGATTATTCAGGTATCCCTCATCAAAGAGTCGGCTGCTGATCATGACAATGTCAGCGTCTACCGCTGGGGAGGGAAAGCCCGCTGTACAACCCACCGGACGAAAGGGATTGACCAAGATACGCCGACCGCCGCCGGTAAATAAAAAGGCCGTATGGCCTAGGCTTTTGATGGTGACCCCTGACGATTGAGCCAGGGCTGAGTTACGTACCCCTAACGCCAGAGCCGCACCTAACCCTGCCCCGGTATAGCCCAACAGTTGTCGCCGTTTCATAACTCTCTTAACTCCCACACAGGTGTGTATAGCGTCGGCTAGCCTAGTGTAGACCGACGACTGCGGTATTTTTTCCTGATCTGGTCCAGCCGTAGGACTGGACAGGCCAACTGGAGGTGTGTGGCGCCCATTGACTGAGCCGCCAACCTCTCAGACAGAGTTGCGTGCAGGCGATGATAGCTTACTTATTATAGAAAGAGGTTCATAGGAGAGGCATCATGCTAGACACCACTGACCTCAAGCGCGAGCTTGAGATGCTCACCGATCGCCTGGGTAAAACCCAGGACTATCTTTGACATTCCTGCCCTCGAAGCCAAAATTCAAGACCTAGAGCAGATCGCGGCTCAGCCTGACTTTTGGGATGACCAGAGCAAGGCTCAAGATACCCTCCAAGAGCTGAGCGACTACAAAGCCAATCTC
>JBARVK010000505.1:0-3742 GCA_049646225.1 Nodosilinea sp. | reverse complement strand
CTACAGGGAAACAGGCGAATGGCATTGGGGGTCAGATCTTCGCGATCGGGGGTGCCCGCCTCTTGCAGAATGACCCGCACGGTTTCTTCATCGGCCTCCAGCAGCTTGCCGGTTTTGAGCAGGCGCTGGAGCGGCTGGTAGCGCTCTACATCGGTCACCAGGGTGAGGGCATCTTCGAGGCGGGCAATGCGCTCGGTTATTCCTTGCTGCAAAAATCCCTCTACCCTGGCCTCTAGGGCTTCCAGTCGAGCGGCCAGTTCGGCCTGCATCCCTTCCCCATCCATACTGACTCCTAGACAATCATGTGGGTCAAAGCTATCAATTTTATAGCAGGCGTTCCTGCGGCGGCTAAGCCACGCTAGCCAGGGGCTTCCCCCTGGGCCCGCAGGGGAGCGATCGCGTCGTCTGCTTCAGCATCGGCGCGATCGCCCAGGCGAGTTGAGGCGGTCCCCAGCGGGGTGCCGGGGCCACCGGACGACATGCGCTCGGCCAACCCTTTGAGGATCACGTAGAGCACGGGCACCACCAGCAGGCTCAGCACCGTGGCCACCAGCAGGCCACCAAAGACCGTATAGCCCACCGCCCAGCGGCTAGCGCTACCGGCCCCGGTGGCGACCAGCAGCGGCGAGAACCCCACCAGCGATGAAATGGCGGTCATAATAATTGGTCGAAAGCGCTGCTCGGCGGCGGCGATCGCGGCGGGGACCAGGCCCAGCCCCTGGCTGCGGGCCTGATTGGCAAATTCGACAATCAGAATGGCGTTTTTGCTGGCCAGGCCAATCAGCATTACCAGACCGACCTGGGCGTAGATATTCAGGTCAAGGCCGCGCAGGAACAAAAACACCAGGGCACCGAGCACCGCCAGCGGCACCGTCAGCAGAATGATCACCGGATCGACGTAGTTTTCGTACTGGGCGGCCAGCACCAAAAACACCACCAGCACCCCCAGCCCAAAGATGATCGTCGCCAGACCGCCGGAGGCAATTTCTTCGCGGGCGGTGCCCTGCCAGGCCTGGCCCACCACCGGCAGCGCCGCCTGGGCGTGGGCCTCGTCCATGGCCGCAATTAGCTGACCGGAGCTGGCTCCCGGTGCGGGCATGCCCTCCAGTTTGATCGATCGCAGCAGGTTGAAGTGGTTAATCGTCGAGGGGCCGACCACTTCGCTCAGGGTTACCACCTCGCCCAGGGGTACCATCGTGCCCTGGCGCGATCGCACATAAATGCCGTTGATATCCGATGGCTCGTTGCGGAACCCGGCCTCGGCCTGCACGTAGACTCGGTAGTTGCGCCCCCCGCTGGTAAAGTCGTTGACGTAGCGCGATCCCAGGTAGGTGCCTACGGTGTTGAGGGCTTCGTTGATATCGACATTGAGGGCCTTGAGGCGATCGCGGTTGATATCCACCTGCACCTGGGGCGAGCTGGCGGTGAACTGGGTAAACACCCCCATTGAGGCCGGCGACTGGTTGGCCAGCTCAATGATGTCGTAGGCATTGCCTAAAAACTGGTCGATGCTCATCTGGTTGCCGCTGCGGTCTTGAAGCTGCATCTCCAGCGCTCCGGTGGGGCTAAAACCAGGCACTGGCGGCGCGTTAAAGGCAATTACCAGCGCCTCTTGAATGCCCGAGAGCGCCCCGTTGACCTGGGGCAGCAGCCCCGCCACCGTGGATTCGCGGGCGCGACGCTCTTCCCAGGGGGCCAGGGTGGCGAAAAAGACGCCTTTGTTGGGCGATGGGCCATCAAAGCCAAAGCCCGACAGCATAAAGGTGCTGGTCACCTCCGGAAACTGTGAGATCAGCGTATCGGCTCGGGCCATGACCGCTTTGGTGTACTCCAGCGATACGCCATCGGGGGCCTGCACAATACCCAGAAAGTAGCCCTGGTCTTCTTCAGGCACAAAGCCCGTGGGGACAACTCTTAGCATGCCGACCATCAGCAATAGCCCCACCGCAAATAGGGCCAGCACCCCATAGCGCAGCCGAATCAGCCCTCGCACGAGCTGCCGATAGCGTTCAATCACCCGCACCAGCTGGCGGTTAAACCAGGTAAAGAACCCGGTCAGGGGGCCACTGCGTCGTTCCGTCGTTGGCCGCAGCAGCAGGGCCGACATGGCGGGGGAAAAGCTCAGGGCGTTAAAGGTCGATACCACGATCGCAAAGGCAATGGTGAGGGCAAACTGCTGATAAATTTTGCCGGTACTGCCCGGGAAAAAGGCCACCGGAATAAACACCGCCATCAGCACCAGCGAGGTTGCGATCACGGCTCCCGACAGCTCCTGCATGGCGTCGAGGGCGGCGAGGCGAGGGCGCATGCCCTGATCAATTTTGGCGGCGATCGCCTCCACAATCACAATGGCATCGTCAACCACCACGCCCGAGGCCAAAATGCAGCCAAACAGCGTCAGCGTGTTGATCGAAAAGCCAAACACCAGCAGAAACGCCATGGTGCCGATCAGCGATACCGGGATCGCGATCGCAGGCACAATGGTCGCCCGCCAGTCCTGGAGAAAAATGAACAAAATCAGCAGCACCAGCGCGATCGCAGTGATCAGGGTGATCAGCACCTCCTTCAGCGACACCCGCACAAAGTCGGTGGTGTCAAACACCAGCTCGGCTCGGTAGCCTGGCGGAAAGCTGGCTTCGAGTTCGGCCATGCGATCGCGCACCGCTCGGGCCACCTGGAGCGCGTTGCTGCCCGGCAGCTGATAGACCAGCAGCCCCGCTGCTAGCTTGCCCTGGGTTTTAGCATCAAAGCTATAGTCTTCGGCCCCGAGTTCAGCGCGGCCTACATCCCGCAGCCGTACCAGGTTACCCCCCTCGCCCACCTTGATTACCAGGTCTTCAAACTCTTCAACCTCCTGAAGCCGACCGGGCAACCGTACAGTGTACTGATACGCTTGCTCAGCATCAGTCGGGGGGGCACCGACAGCACCACCGCCCACCTGCACGTTTTGTTCCTGCAGGGCCGCCACCACGTCGCCCGGGGTCAGCTGCTGACTGGCCAGGGCCGGTGGGTCTAACCACAGACGCATCGCGTAGCGCCCCGCCCCAAACACCTGGGCATTACCCACGCCGTCGATCTGCTTCATCTCGTCGAGAATGAACAGATCGGCGTAGTTGCTTAAAAATAGGGCATTGTAGCGGTCATCGTCGGTGAAAAAACGGTACACCAGCAGAATGCTGGGCGACTGAGCACTCACGGTCACCCCCAGCTGACTCACCTCTGGCGGCAGCTGCGGTTCCGCCCGCGATACCCGGTTTTGCACATTGACCTGGGCTAAGTCTTTGTCTCGACCGGGCCCAAACACAACATTGATGGTGCTTTGGCCGGTATTGGTGCTGTTGGAGGTGATGAACTCCATCCCCTCCACGCCATTAACTTCGCGCTCCAGTACTGTAGTGACATTGTTCTCTACGGTTTCAGCATCGGCCCCGATGTAGCTAGAGGCCACCTGAATTTGCAGCGGCGCAATCTCGGGCAGTTGCTCAATCGGCAGCAGCGGAATGGCCACCGACCCCGCCAGCACAATCAGCAGCGTACACACGGTCGTCAAGACTGGGCGGCGAATAAACGTATCGGCAATTGAGAACAGCGCCATAGGTTAGAGTACCGGGGGCTTAAGAATAAAAAACGAGCCGTGATTCAGGCCAGAATTGCTTTGCAAAGCGCGCCACTAGACGCCAAAGGGGTTTTTAAAGCGACAGACAACACCCCACGGCAACTAGGGCGTTGCTGAGGCTTGGGC
>JBARVK010000504.1:0-2906 GCA_049646225.1 Nodosilinea sp. | reverse complement strand
AGACAATCCCGAGGGGGCGACCCGCGCCCGTGAGCTGATGAACCTCTGGGGCTACCAGCGGTAACCCCATGCCCGAAGGTCCCGAAATTCGCCGTGCTGCCGACAAAATCCAGCGGGCGATCGCAGGCGAAGTGGCCTCTGATGTGTTCTTTGCCTTCGATCGGCTCAAACCCTACGAGCATGAGCTGGTCGGTCGCACGGTGACGGCAGTTAAGCCCTACGGCAAGGCCATCGTTACCAGTTTCGACAACGGGTTGGCGGTCTATAGCCACAACCAGCTCTACGGCATCTGGGTGACTTGCAAGCCCGATGCAGTACCTGCTTCCCGCCGCCAGCTGCGCTTTGCCGTGCAGACCTCGCGGCGGTGGGCCCTGCTCTACAGCGCCTCCGACATTGAGGTGCTAGCGGCAGAAGCGGTGCCCGCTCACCCCTACATCGCCAAACTCGGCCCCGATACCCTCGATGCGGCCATCACCCCCGCCGAGGTCGAGGCGAGAGTGCTCAGCGCCCCGTTTCGTCGCCGCCAGTTTGCCACCCTGCTGCTCGACCAGGGGTTTTTAGGCGGCATTGGCAACTACCTGCGCACCGAAATTTTGTACCTGGCGCGCATTCACCCCGCCCAGCGCCCCGTAGACTGCACCCCCACCCAAATCACCGCCTTCGCCGAAGCCGCCCTGGACTTGCCCCGGCAATCGTACCGCCACAACGGTATTACTAACGACCTGGCCCTGGCTACCCACCTTAAGCAAATCGGCCACCGTCGCCGTGAGTACCGCCACTGGGCCTTTAGCCGCCAAGGCCAGCCCTGCCACCGCTGCGGCGAGACCATCACCAAACTCATGATCGGTGGCAGGCGTTGCTACATCTGCCCAAACTGTCAGCCACTAGCCTGAGGGCATAGGTTCCCGCCCCTCAGGCCCTTTGATCCTAAGTCCGCTTTGGCTAAACCCCGATTGGGTTGGGCAAACAACCGTTTGCCCCTACGCCCAGCCCCTGGCCTCCTGCTTATCATTCTGCCTAGGAGAACTTGCCTGTTCCCCTAACCACTCGTAACCGACACCTCCTCCAGCCGCACCGAAGGCGTGTAGCACGATCCATTCCAATCGGCGTCGCCGCCCAGTTCGACATTGTCTTTAAGCGCTGTATAAATATTGCCCGCCACCATTGTGTCTTTGACGCGGCCGACCAGTTCGCCCCGATGAATGCGGTAGCCCAGGTCAATATTCACCGAAAAATCGCCTGCAATGCCCGCCCCACCGCCCAGGATTTGGTCGACCAACACGCCGTTGTCGACATCAGCAATGAGTTCATCTAGCGATTTTTCGCCCGGCTGTACCAGGGTGTTGTAGAGGCTAGGGGTCGGGTAGCTACCTAGCCCAGGGCGAAAGCCATTGCCGGTCGACTCAGCCCCCAGGGTGCGGCCCACGGCGCGATCGCTGTAAAATAAGCTCACCACCCCCCGATCGATGAATGTCAGCCGCTGGGTGGGCGTGCCCTCGTCGTCAAAGGGGCAGCTAAAGGGACCCGCCTCGGGGTCTTGCCGCAGGGTAATGCAGGATGAGGTCATCTGCTGGCCCAGGGCATTGCTCCAGGGCGACGATCGCTCCAGCGCTCGCTTGCCGCTGAGGGCCATTTGCAGTGTGTCCCACACCATATCCGCCGCCTTGGCGGTAAAGATCACCGCCATTCGTCCGGTTTCGACCTCAGCCGATGGCTCAGCCCAGGCTAGCCGCTGCAAAACCTGATTAGTTAGGGCATCGACATCGAGAACGTCCCGCTGGGTTTGACCGTCACTGACGCTCAAAAAGTCATCGCCCCTCACCCAGTCTACCGATAGGTAGCTGCTCAGGGTGGCATCGCTGTAGCGGCAGTCAAGCCCCTTGGTATTGAGAATGCGGGTGGTTTCGACATCGCACTCAATGTCTACACCACAGATCACGTCGGGGTAGGCCCTGCGGATGCGATCGATCATGGTCTGCCCCCACTCGATCAGCTGTTCTACCGGCACTTCCCGGCCTACATCGGGGTAGTGGCGGCTAAGATTTCCAGCCAGGTCAATGGTTTCGGGGTCGTTAAGGGCGCTAATGCTCAGAGCTTTGTCGATGATGGCGTTGGGGTCAACCTTGCCATAGGCCACCGCCAGCCCCGGTCGCCCGTTGACCCACAGCCGCAGAGCCGTACCCAGGGCCGCAGAACTTTCTAGCTGCTTGAGGCGGTTGGCTTCAAAAAAGACAGGGCGCGATCGCGATCGGGATTGCAGTACCTCCGCCGCTTCGGCTCCTCGCTGTAGGGCCAGGTCGATCAGTTTCTCGGCCAGTAAATCGTCGGAAAGACCAGACACCATAGCAGTCCATTGACGGGGGCGTTGCAAATTCCCTTTATCTTCCCGGATTGCGTCACCGCTGCAAAGAGCACTTTCTAGATCATCCATCCCTAAGCCCCGCCGTAGCCGCATTTTTTTCCAAGGTTTTTAACCTCAGGGTCGCCTCTGGCCCCGATTCAGCGGTAGAATGGCAAAGCTTCCTGGAGAGGTGGCAGAGTGGTTGAATGCGGCAGTCTCGAAAACTGTTTGAGGGTCAAACCTCACGAGGGTTCGAATCCCTCCCTCTCCGTTGATTTTCAAGGCTTTCAGCTTTTTGACTGCTAGGAGATCAGCAGCAGTTAGAGCAGCTGCGTAGACTAAAAACGCCTTATTTGCGTCAACACCCCGAACAGTTTTTGGGGGTTGGGTTGGAGAAAAGCTACGGGCCGCATAGAGTGCGGGTGCAAGTAAACCACGGTGCACCGATGGATAGCCTCAAAAGCGACGGGGCAACCGCCGTCGTCATGACGGCAAGGTGGACCTGGCTGACCCCAGTCGCTTCACCTTAGTCAAGACCCTGGACGAGGGGGTCTCCCTCTATTCC
>JBARVK010000503.1:0-2011 GCA_049646225.1 Nodosilinea sp. | reverse complement strand
CGGTCGGGACAGCATACTAATGCCGTCTTTCCCGCGCATGCGGGAATCCACGCTGGAGAAACTGTTCCCAAATGGATTCCCGTTGCTACGGGAATGACGGACAGCTACTACATTGCGGGGAATGTCCTCATGATGATGGCTCCGGCTATAGGCCCGGCATTTACCGCTTTGAAAGCTTGCCCAGCTCAATCATCAGCAGCGCGCCGCCGCTGGCAAAAGCGCCGCCCAGCATGCCCTCAGCGACGTGGACCTGGGGCGATTCGCCGAGGCAGTACCCAGACTGTGTTTGTGGTTGGCTGCAGGCCTCGGTTTTAACCCGCGCTGCGCCGCCGCCTAGGAGAATACCTACCCCAATGGCCAGGGTGGCTCCCCATACCAGTCTGGTTTTTTCGGGTTGAATAAACATTTCGGTAGTTGACAAACAGTGACGTTAGGATGCCCAACTACAGCAATAGTCATAACGGGGGCTTAACCGGTTTTAGACAACGGCACAGGTTTGCTGACGACCGCGATCGCGACGGGGCAAAGGGCTAACCCGCTGACTTGATTTCCCCTCGGCAGGGCTAGCCCAGGCTGTTAACGAACTTCATGGCTATCTGGGGCAGGTGGCTGACCTCAAACCACAGCTGCCGAGGGCTAATGCCAAAGAGATATTGCAGGGCCGCGACAATCGCCACCAGGCCTATCAGCGGGCTGTAGCCCACGCTCAAAATTCTAAAGAGCAGCCGGGCGGCCAGCACCACTACGGCGATCGCGGCAACCAGCAAAACCAGCTGAGAATCAACAGAGCTAAACACAGAATCCATAGGAGGCGACTACTGGCTAAACGATGATAGGGAAAATGCTGCGCTATCCTAACTTGGCTGGTCAAACCGCGTTGTTACCGCCATCACGAATAGCCTCTCTATGCCTTGAACGACTAGGCAATCTCACTAAAAACGTAGACCATCGTCGCCATCGCCAGTACGGTGACAACGATACCAACGATCTCGATTTGGACCGGAGATCGTCGGTGGGCCGGGCGTAACCAAAAATTGAGCCAGCGCACAATGCGCGGCATCACCACCAGGGTGAAGATGCAGGTGGTAATTAGATTGTTGGCCAGCATGGCGCTGGCTGGGTCCCAATCGTCAAACAGCTCTAGGCGCTCCAAAACAAACCCCTGCACCATGATGATTGGGTAGAGCCCCAGCACCACCGCCAAAATTTCCTTCCACGCTGGCGGGCCAAGGCCATTGAGTTCTTCCCCGGCTTCGTTGCTAAACCAGCCCTGCATGCCGGTTTCAAAGGATGTGAATTTGTAGGATTTGAAAATCTCGCGTCCGGCTTTGAGCAGGGCATCGCGATCGCCAGAGTTGAGCCACTGCCTGAGCTGCTCAGGCTGCTCGAAATGCAATACGGTGTACCACTTCAAGCAGCCCTCCTGTACGGCCAAGGGGCGGTAGCGATCGGCCCGCAAAAAGCCCTCTACTCGCTGGGCCGACTTCACCAGGCGGCGGTGCCAGCTGCGAAACGCCCAGCTTTTTTTGCTCGGCACAATATACTCAATAATCACGCTGGGGCTAGGCAGGTCGGACGTTCCTGAGGTGCCTAGGCGCTTCGCTAACCCCTTTAATGGGGCTAACCACTGGCTCAGCTTAGCCCTCAAACGGCTAATCGTAGTGGTGACTGTTTCTTGTAGAGCCATGGTGCTTGAGCGTCCTGTACCGTGCGTGCCCAAAGCTGTATTCAGTATACAGCAAAGCAGTTAAGAGTTCGAGCGAGTACTGCGTCCTTAAGCATAACCTCGGTTCGGGATAGCGCCGTCCCCTCCTTTGGAGGGGTGCCCGAAGGGCGGGGTGAGTCAAAACGGCTACAGCAAGTAATCAACTGCATACGGTGATGTTCCGCCGCTAGCCCCGACTGACCCACCCCTCCCCCTCCCAAGAGGGGACGGCAGGCCTGCTTTTGCAGAGAATTTCCTTATCCCAAAATCAGGTTAAGCATAGGTCTAACCCGGCTAGAATAGGCC
>JBARVK010000502.1:0-4620 GCA_049646225.1 Nodosilinea sp. | reverse complement strand
CGACGACGCCTACACCCGATAGCCCGCCTGTTATTTCGGTGGAAGGGGTATCGAAGAAATTTTGCCGCGACCTCCGGCGATCGCTCTTCTACGGCGTGCGCGATATTGCCGCTGATCTGACCGGCGGCAGGCCCCACAGCGATCGCCTGCGGCCCCAGGAGTTTTGGGCCCTCAAAGATATCAGCTTTCAGCTGCATCGAGGGCAGGCGGTGGGCCTGGTGGGCAGCAACGGGGCGGGCAAAAGCACCCTGCTGCGCATCATCAGCGGCCTGATCAAACCCGATACGGGCCAGGTGCGGGTGCGCGGGCGGCTGGCACCGCTGATCGCCCTGGGGGCAGGCTTTAACCCTATTTTGACCGGGCGCGAAAATATCTACGCCAACATGTCGATTCTGGGCCTCACCACCCAGCAGATTAAACAGCGCTTTGCTGAGGTAGTCGAGTTTGCCGAAATAGAAGACGCCATTGACGCCCCCGTGCAAACCTACAGTTCGGGAATGGCGGCCCGGCTGGGGTTTGCCTGCGCCATCTACACCGAACCCAACATTCTGCTCATTGATGAGGTGCTGGCGGTGGGCGATGCCCGCTTTAAGGCCAAGTGCTACCGCCGCCTCTACGAACTGCGCCAGCGGGGGGTAGCCTTCATTTTGGTCAACCACAACTCCCAGGCCATTCTCAATATTTGTGACCAGGCTATTTACCTGACTCAGGGAGCGCTGGTGACCCAGGGCGACGTCAACGCAGTGGTTGACCACTACGAACGCGACCTGTTTCTCAACAGCATCGAGCGTTTTGAAAACCGCATGGTCTTCCCCCCCAAAGCCGCTGAGGAGAGCAACGGCATCGACATTCGCGACCTGTTCTTTCGCGACGGCGACGGGCAGCTCACTCAAACCCTCTCAACGGGTGAACCCATTACCCTATGCGCTACCTGCGAAGCCCACGATAGCCACAGCGGCGTCGCTCTTGACATTCGAGTGACCAAGGTAGGCGGTGTTGAGAGCGCAGGTAACGTTTTATCGCTGCGGGGAGAAAATGACGACGCGTTCTTTCAAGTAATGCCTGGTCCGTCAGAGATTCAGCTACGGCTGCCTTACCTGGGGCTAACACCAGGAGTATATAGCGCCCAAGTTCGCCTGCGCAAAGACGCAGTCTACACCTTTGACGTAGTAGAGTCATTTCGCTTTACGGTGGCCTCTCAGCAAAACGTCAGCAAGTGTCAGTTTTATCAGCCCCGCAGCTGGGCCATGGTGCCAGTGGTAATACCAGCGGCGGCGGGGCAGCTGCTGCCGTAGAGTTGGATGGGATGTTGAAGACGTTAATTAACAGTATTTACAGAAGAGTTAACCCATGATTCACCTCAACTCAGCGAATGACCCCGACCCACAATGACCTCATCTGCCGCCGTTGGCGGTGTGCAGTGCCCTGGGGCAAGCCTATTCTGACCTGGAGGTGGTCGTTGTAAACGATGCCTCCGATCCATCTACGCAGCTGTCGGCTGATTCTCAAGTGCGGATTGATTCGCATAGATCCCGAATTGGGCGGTGCGGGGTCACGCAATGCAGGTACCAGGGCCGTTCAAGGTCGCTACGTGACCTACCTTGGTAACGACGATATGCGGCTGGTTTAATGCAGGACATTTTATGATTACCGATATTCTTGATTTGGGCGAGCGAAGGTTCCCGCAGGGGCAGTCATTGGAGGTCGGCTCAGGTATTGCCGGGGCTGAGGTATCGCTAGCCAGTACTTCTAAATAGAACGGCTCAGCCCTCCATCTTCTGCGTTTGCCATCGACCATTGACCTCTACCTGCTACGACCATGAGCCATCCCCTCCCCATGTTCTCGATTGTGATACCGACCTACAATCGGCCCGATCGACTGTCGAGCTGCCTGCAAAGCCTGGCCCAGCTCGACTACCCGCGCGATCGCTTTGAGGTGATTGTGGTGGACGACGGCAGTAGCTCACCCATCGCCCCTGGGGCCGAGTCCTTCAAGTCGAGCCTCAGCCTTACCCTGCTGCGGCAGGACAACAGCGGCCCCGCCTGCGCTCGCAACACCGGGGCGGCCCATGCTCAGGGCCAATACCTCGTGTTTACCGACGACGACTGCCAGCCCGACCCCGACTGGCTAACGGCGCTAGAGGCCGCGCTGCACCAGCAGGCCACGGCGTTGGTGGGCGGTTATACCGTCAACGCCCTACCCGAGAACCCCTTCTCAACCGCCAGCCAGCTCCTGATTGACTATCTGTACGACTACTACAACCGTCGCCAGGCACCCAGCTTTTTTGCCTCCAACAACTTTGCCATGGCCACTGAGCAGTTCCGCCGGGTTGGCGGGTTCGACACCTCCTTCCCGCTGGCGGCGGGGGAAGACCGGGAGTTTTGCGATCGCTGGCTGCAGCTGGGGCTACCCCTAGCCTATGCGCCTGCGGCTAAGGTCAGGCATACCCACCACCTATCGCTACGGCGATTTTGGCGGCAGCACTTTAACTACGGGCGAGGTGCCTACTGCTTTCACCAGGTCAGGGCTCGTCGGGTTGACAATCAGGTCAAGGTAGAACCGCTTCAGTTTTATTGGCAGCTGCTAACTTACCCCGTCTCGCGACAGTTCCAGATTCGGGCCATTGTGTTGTCAGGACTGCTATTTTTGTCTCAGGTGGCCAACGTGGCCGGATTTTTCTGGGAGCGCAGTCAGCAAAAAAAACCTGCCGCCTCGCCTCCCGCAGCGCCCTGCTAAGCAGCAGCCAAGGCTCGCACCAGGTCTTAAATCAGTTAGTGCCTGACCAACTGTTTCTCTTAAGTTTAGGGATCTTTTTCCACCATGAAACTGCAATCCTTCAGCCATTCCCAGCAAAAGCTGCTGTTTCTATGCGGTATTACAGCAATCTATCTAGCTGTCGTAGCCTGGCTCGATTTTTTGCAGGGTCCACCCTTTTGGGATGAAGTCAATTTCTGGAAGTCGAGCCTGACCTTTAGCGATAGCCTGCTGCCGACGCTTGCTGACCTGCGGGAGTATCACAGTTTAAATACTCCCCTACCCTTCATGATGTTTGGATTTTTGGAGTACCTGTTCAACCAGGGTATGGTGGCAGGGCGATTGCTCAATTTGATTCTGTCTCTGGGCATTGTGGCCATCATTGGTTGGCCCAGTCGGCAAAAGGGCGGTCGGGCCATTGTATGTTTGATGGGCCTATTTTTATGCCCGTATTTTTTGTTTCTCAGCGGGCGACTCTACACCGAAATGATCGCCTGTACCTGGGTGCTGCTGGGGTTTATGGCCTACGTGCGCGATCGCCACTGGGTGAGCTGCCTGGCCTTCGTGCTGGCGATTTCCTCGCGGCAGTATATGCTGGCGTTTCCTATGGCGATCGCCACCTACGAGTTTTTGAGGCTCGCCAACCAGTACCGCCTGGGGCAGCCTGTCAGCCCGCCCCAGC
Source organism: Nodosilinea sp. (assembly GCA_049646225.1). Taxonomy (GTDB): domain Bacteria; phylum Cyanobacteriota; class Cyanobacteriia; order Phormidesmidales; family Phormidesmidaceae; genus Nodosilinea. The sequence continues at coordinate 1,183 of JBARVK010000502.1, read as the reverse complement.
ACCAGCGGTGGCTGGCCCCTGCCCTAGCTAGCCTGTCGTTTTTGGGCTGGGTAGCGTTGTTTGACGGGCTGGCTCCCGCCAGTGCGATCGTCTCTCATGCCCCCGAAGTTCAAAAGAGTACCCTAGACCTTACTCCTGGCGGCGCAATTAATTTTCTAGCCTTTGTCGGCGTTTATATCGTCATTCCGGAATGGCTGTTGTTTCGCCCTGCGGCCCCGCTCCAGGCCCTGCGCAACAACAGGAGGAAATGGCTGCTGATTGCGGCGGGTCTGCTGGTGGTTTGCCTGATCTTCCCGCCCCTGGACACCCCCTACGGCAATATGGGCAAAGTGGCTGAACTGCTGCCTTTCGACTGGCTCGACCTGGCCATGTTCTATGGTCTGGCCCTCATCACTTGTCTGCGCTTTGCCAAGCCAGATCTTCTGTTTTGGCTGGTGGTTTTTAACGCCCTGATTATGATGAAAGCCATTCCCTGGGATCGCTACACGCTGCCCCTGGTAGTCACCTTCTGGTATCTCAAATCGATCTACTATCCTGAGTCCCTCGATGCAGCGGCCCCGTCCCAGCCTGAGCCTGAAACCCAGGTGGCCTAGCTCCATGACAGTAAACTACGGCATAAGGATGGCGGCTGTTTCATATCGCGGGAGAGCCAGGGAGCCAGGCGATTGAATAGGGCCCTGACTCAGCCTGTGAGTAGTAGCCCTGTCGGTACTCAGGCTAGTTGCCTTGAAACACCCAAGGGTGTCAGTGAACTAAGCCACTGGCACCCTTGAGTTGAATCTAACCGCAGCGCTCTCTATATCAGAGCACCCCTAGATTCGCCAGACCCAGAATTGCTCCAGCCCCCAGCAGGTGGCCGAAGCTGGTGGTTCCGAGCAGAGCAGGCAGCCCCATACCGCCAAAAAACTCGGGGGAGGGTAGCGCCGGCTTAGCATCGGGAATTTGAATGGTGAATCGGCCAATGGCGATCGCCAAGATATTGCAGATAATCATCACAGCGGCCACCTTAGGGCTCCAGGCAGCCGTATGGGGAACCGTGGCTAAAAGAGGTAGAAATGCCAATGTACCAGCCTCCAAAAAATGCAGTGGATCGGCAACTCACTTGCCTAGGCCTACTTTTCCATGAGGCCAGGAAATTCTGCCGACTGCCGTTGCAAGACTTTACAATTGGTAGAGTTAAGCC
>JBARVK010000501.1:0-3834 GCA_049646225.1 Nodosilinea sp. | reverse complement strand
GAACAGAAGCGCCCCCGCTGCATCTACCACGACGATCGCATCGGGAAGGTGACCAAGTATGGCCAAGTACATCTCGGCATCTGGGCAGGGCAACTGGGACATAGGGCCAAGGGTTTAAAAAAAGGGGATATAAAACCAGGCATACCCGTTACAAGGGTGAATTATTGATGACGACTGATGCGTCACCTTGGGGGCGATCGCAGGGTATAGCTTTAGCGTGCCCAAAATACTGAGGGAGTCACGTCTCCAGCCGTGTCCTTCGATCTACGCCCCAGGATGCGCCTGGGCTCATTGGCTCTAGAGCGGAGGGAGCCGATCATGACTATAGAAACTTGAGATAAAGTGCTGTAAAGGATAGATGAGCCGTTGAAGGTTAGGAATAGGAGGCCGTTCAGGGTTGTCTCTTCCGGCCTACACTAAAGCAGTTACCTCAGGGATACGCATCATTGACATTAGCGGGCCTACCGACCAGGATCAAGGCCCCAGGATAGGGGGCGGTTTGGTCGGGTCTTAGGGAGGCCGGGCCGTCAACGAGCAGCCTCTACAGCGCTGCGATTAGGGCTGTAATGATTGTGGGTCTGTAGTTGAGTAGCCAGGCTGACGCAGGCATTTTGGGCAGCATGGAGCAAACACTACTAGGGGGTCGGTACCAGGTTGTCCGGCGGCTGGGGTCAGGGGGGTTCAGTCGTACGTTTTTAGTGACCGATTTACACCTGCCCAACCACCCTCGCTGTGTGATCAAGCAGCTCAAGGTGCAGGATAAAGACACGGGTACCCTCGATATGGCCCGTCGCCTCTTCGATACTGAAGCGCGGGTGCTTTACCAGCTGGGCAACCATCCCCAAATTCCCTCCCTGATGGCCCACTTTGAGGAAGACCAGGAATTTTATCTGGCCCAGGAATATATAGAAGGCAGCCGCCTTAACCGCCAGGTGGAAGAGGGCAAGCCCTGGTCAGAAACTCGAGTAGTGCTGCTGCTGCAAGAGGTGCTGGAGATTTTATCGTTTGTGCACGGTCAGCAGGTCATTCACCGCGATATCAAGCCCTCTAACCTAATTCGTCGCCACCGCGACGGCAAGCTCGTCCTGATCGACTTTGGGGCGGTTAAGCAGGTGACCTCCTCGCCCCTGCTCGACGCCGAAACCGGGGCCACTAACATCACCGTGGCGATTGGCACCCACGGCTATATGCCTAACGAGCAGTATGCGGGTAAGCCCCGCTTTAGTAGCGATGTGTACGCGGTTGGTATTTTGGGCATTCGGGCCCTGACGGGCCTGCACCCCCAACTGCTGGAGGAAGACCCGGTCACCAGCGAGATCGACTGGCGTCAGCACGCCCCAACGGTGTCGTCGTCGCTGGCGGGAGTGCTCGATAAAATGGTGCGCTACGACTTTCGCGATCGCTACCCTACCGCCCAAGAAGCCTTGGAAGCCCTCCAAAACTTGCCCAACCCCCTGCATGGACTGGTGGGCACTCAAATCTATCAAACTTGGATGAAAGGCTCCAATGGACATGGGCCAACCTTTCCAAACGACGATCAAGATACCGCCTTAGGCCCAACTGAAACCTCAGAACCCACGGCTTTTGCCGACGACCAAGATTCAACGTCGTTATTTCCAGTCGACTTGGCCTACGGCAATGGCACCGGCACGGCCCAGTCGCCTCTGGCCGCCGTCGATGCCGATAGTGCAGATGCCCACCCCTTCCCCCATCGACGATCGCTGATTACAGTCAGTCTATTGGGGATATTGAGCATCGGCCTAGTGCTCTGGCGCAGCGGCTTAACCATTGCCCTGGAGGTGAATGAAACCGGGGCTGTCATTCCTTTTCAAATGACCTCAGTGCCGCCCTTGAGCACCGACCTAGGGCTGCTGCTGCCCCCCGAAGAGAAGGCTGTCTTTTTGACCCGTCAGGGCGATCGCCTGTGGAGCCAGGGTCGTTATCCCGATGCCCTAGATACCTACGACGAAGCCGTAGAAAACGAGCCTGAGTATGCGGCGGCCTACCTCGGGCGGTGCAAGACGCTGATTGCGCTCAAGCGCCCCACTGAGGCCATTGTCGCCTGCGATGATGCCCTGGCCTACAGCACCTACTACCCTGAGGCGGTGCGCAGCAAGGGCAATGCCGAAGAGCAGCAGGGCAAGCTACTGGCCGCCCTTGCCCTGTACGAGAGCACCAATCGCCTCATGCCCGCCATGTATGAGGCCTGGCTAGATCGGGGGCGAGTGCTGCAAAAGCTGGGGCGATCGGCAGAAGCCCTGGCGGCGGTCGACCAGGCGATCGCTCGCAACCGCGAGTCAGCAGAGGCCTGGACCGTGCGCGGCGAGGCCTCCTGGACCTTAAAACGCTATGACCAAGCCATTACTTCCCTAGAAAAGGCTTTACAGCTCAACCCCAACTACAGTCCAGCGAAGGAGCTGCGTCAGCAGGTTCGTCAGACCTTGGGACGGTAGGGACGGGGGGTGATGGGGTCATGAGGGATGGGAGAATGACCCAGGGAGTCAAGGGTCGAGGGGGGTAATGCTAATTTTGGTTTCTAGAACAGAGCTGACCCGACTGCCCTCCTGGATGCTGCCATGAACTGGCAGGGTTTGGGTGGCAAAGGGGCTGGCGACCAGGGCAATGTGGCGATCGCTGACCGCCAGCCCGTGGGTGGGGTCAAACCCGCGCCAGCCGCCACCGGGCACATACACCTCGGCCCAGGCGTGGAGGTCACGCTCAGCCAGGTTCGGGTCACCCTCTTCGTAGCCGCTGACAAAGCGGGCCGCTAACCCCACAGCTCGGCAGACCTCTATGAACAGCACCGCAAAGTCGCGACAGCTGCCCAGCTTTTTGGCCCAGGTGATCCCCCCTGGCCAGGGGTGCCCTGTGGCTCGGGTGGTGTAGTCGCAGGTTTCGTAAATGTGAGAGACCAGAGCCGTCAAGAATACTCCGACGCTGTCATCTGCCTGATAGGCGATCGACTGGGCCAGATCAACGACCCCTGCCGCCATCGGGACATGCGCTGAGCCGAGGTAGGGCAGCAGGGCCGTGCGCAGGCTGGTTGGATAGTCGACGGGCAGGGTCGTGGCCCAGGGCTCGGCTAAATAGTCAAAGGGGTTGGAGCGATAGGTTTCAACGTCGGCGTCGGTCACCAGGGTAAACTGTTCGGTCGGGGTTGGCTCAAACCACAGCCCGATCGTGGTATTGCCGTCTAGATCGGCGATCGCTGTTTGTCGACTGGGGCTGGGGGTAACGTCTAAATCAAAGGCGAGAAGCCGCTGCGCGCCATCGCTGCGGGGCTGCAGGCGCAGAATGTGGTGGCGCAGGGTAACGGGCTGTTGGTAGCGGTACTGAGTACGATGACGGATTCGATAGCGCATTGAGATCAAAAACCTGAAAAGTTAGCAAAAACCATGCCTGCGGAGGCGCTTTGAAGAGTACTTAAAAATCGGTTAAATCATTAGAAAAGGGTCAAAAAGGCTGACTTTAGCCGTTCTAAACTCGATTAACAGTAGCAGGCCCTCGCCCTAAACCCTGTAGCTAAATTGCCAGTCACCTCAGAACGATGGCTTTCCGACCGGGCACTTGCCTAGATTCTTGTTGGCTAGTCCTCGACAGAACAGATTAATAACGCTCCCCCCCACGGTCAATTCTTGAGGGATGGCTTGTCCATTAGTCAACTCTGCTAACACTAAAACCGATTAACCGGGATCCAGGCTTTTAAACTTAATCCTAGCTGCAATAAGATGCTGACGCTGCTCTATACGGCGAGCTAATCGGCGATTAATTTCACAGAGACTACTCTATCCAAAGACGGGGATCGCCCATCCTCAGATGATCCCAAGGTTAAGC
>JBARVK010000500.1:0-17388 GCA_049646225.1 Nodosilinea sp. | reverse complement strand
CTATAGCCCTTCTCCCCTTTGCAGTCTACTCTTCATCCACTTCTGCTATATAATCCCCGGCAGCACCTATGGGATAACTACAACATGGCAGACTGGCGGGTGATTGAGGGGGGCATTACGGCACCCAAAGGCTTTCAGGCAGCGGGGATTACCGCAGGGCTCAAACCCTCTGGTGCGCCTGACCTGGCGCTGATCTATTCAGACTGTGAGGCGATCGCAGCCGGGGTTTTCACCACCAGCCACGTGCGGGCCGCCTGCGTAGACTACTGCCGCCAGCGGCTTGAAGCTCGCCCCAGCGCCCGCGCCATTTTGGTCAATGCGGGTCAGGCCAACGCCTGTACCGGCAACCAGGGCTGGGTTGACACGATCGACAGTGCAGCGGCCCTAGGGTCGGCCCTCAACCTCTCTCCCGAAACCGTGCTGATTGCCTCCACCGGAGTCATCGGCCAGCGGATCAAGATGGAACAGCTCAAGGCGGGCATTCCCAAGCTGGTCGAAAGCCTGTCGCCGGAAGGTTCCGATGCAGCCGCTGGGGCGATTATCACCACCGACCTGGTGACTAAATCGGTAGCCATGGAAACCACCATCCACGATCGCCCCGTGCGTATCGGGGGCATGGCCAAAGGCTCGGGCATGATTCACCCCAATATGGCGACCATGCTGGCCTTTGTCACCTGCGACGCTACGGTTTCGCCTACCCTGTGGCAAGACATGCTGCGCCGTGCCGCCGATCGCAGCTTTAACCAGATCACCGTTGACGGGGACAGCAGCACTAACGACACCTTAATCGCTCTGGCCAACGGCGAATCGCGTACCCCCGCTATTACCGACGAAGGGGCCGAAGCCGACCAGCTAGAGGCCATGCTCACCGCCGTCTGCCAGTACCTGGCCAAATCGGTCGCCCGCGATGGTGAGGGGGCCACCTGCCTGATCGAGGTCACCGTCACCGGGGCCGCCAATACCGCCGCCGCCAACCAGGTTGCCCGCGCGATCGCCGGATCGTCCCTGGTCAAGTCGGCGATCTTTGGCCACGACCCCAACTGGGGCCGCATTGCCGCCGCCGCCGGACGGTCTGGGGTCAGTTTCGACCAGAACGATCTGCGGGTGCAGCTGGGCGACTTTTTGCTGATGGAGCGCGGCCAGCCCCTGGCCTTCGATCGCCCCGCCGCCAGCGCTTACCTCACCCAGGCAACCCAGGGCGAATACCTCAAGACCGATACCGTTGCGATCCAGGTCACCATTGGCGACGGCCCCGGTCGGGGGCAGGCCTGGGGTTGCGATCTCAGCTACGACTACGTCAAGATCAACGCCGAATACACGACCTGATTCAGCCGGGTTGCCCCTGCTTGCCGTTCGAGTACTAGGCCTGCTTTCTCAGCTTGATGCCTAACCTCTGGCGGCGGCGGGACAGGCTAGTATAGGTCGGCCAATTTTGGGCTTTGCCCTGCAATCGAGCCTTGAGCTGCTCAGCGGCCAGGGCGTAGCCGCCGTCGGCCCCGTCAATTAGGTGAAAGTGGCGATCGCGCCGGTTCATGATCAAGCAGGTCATCAGCGCTCGGTCAGCCACATGCATACCGTAGACCAGATGGCCCTGGCTCAAACGATCGTTTAGATAGGTCACCATTTGCTCGGTCTGAGCGGGGCTACCGGCAATCACCATGCGCAGCGTATCGTCAATTTTTTGGTAGTCAGAGGCCGCCCGTACGTCGGCTTTGTATCGCCCCCACGCTACCCCGCCAGTCGTCACGTCAAACCGCATTAACCCGAGGCCGAGCAGGCTTTCCAGATAGGCTCTGGCGATGTAGATTGCGCGATCGCTCCACCTCGGGCTTTTCGCCCTGACCATAGCCTCTCTCCACAGCCGCCATGGGTTCAACGACAGGTTGAGGGCTGTCGGCCCGACAGGATGGTAGCTTTCGCCTTCGCCGTAGATGTCGTGAATAGTTTCTAGTACCTCGCTGTAGAGGTACGCGTTGACGTAACTACTACCGGGCAGAGGCGCTACGATCAGGCTCAGGGTGTGTCCCCCAAGGCTCGGGATATCTTGCCAGCGGCATTCTAGCCCGGCCAGGTTAGCGACGGTGCGATCGCCCAGCTGATCTAGCTGATAGGCGGGGTCTGTCTTGACTAGCTCAGTGGCGTAGGTCAAGCCGCCACCGATAAAGCTAGCCTGGCAGTAGTTCGGGCTGAGCTGAAATTTAGCCACTCGCACCGCCTGCTCAGCCCCCAGCACCGTCAGCGGTACAATACCCACCCGCAAATCGAGGCCAAAGGATGCGTGGGCCAGCGATCGAATGCTGAGCAGCGCCGATCGAGCGGGCTGTACGGCACTGGGGGGCACCAGCAGCAATGCTCCATCGCCCCCAAAAACAAACGGCACCTCCAGCGGAGCAACGGCATTGAGCACCGCCATGATCGAGCTGGCCCCCAGCAGGTTGACCTCTTTGTACTGTCCTCGGGCGATCGCCTGGCTAGACGCCACCACATCGGTAACCAGGACATACCAGTCGGCGGGGGCCTCAACAAAGTTGTGGGGATTGGCCAAGTCTAAAAACCGCTGCAGGGGCGGTAGATTGGCGTAGAACGTGTCAGAGGCCATAGAACATCAGCTAAACGCTGACAATAAAGGTTAGCCGTAGAGCCGTGATGGTCAGCTCAACGGGTTAGAAGAATAGGTCATCACCAGGGCCAACAAACGGAAACCGATCGGCCCCTTTAGTCCACACCTTCTATTTCCTTCCAGGGTGTGGCTCACCTGGCCTAAGTTTTTTCGCCATCTTGACAGGAGCGCGGCCAAGCCTGCTATAGTATCAAAGCGAAAGCGATGGGGTGTCGCCAAGTGGTAAGGCACCGGGTTTTGGTCCCGGCATTCCTAGGTTCGAATCCTAGCACCCCAGTTTTAGGTTAGTCATCTTCCTCTTCCTCTTCAATGGCCTGAATAGCTAGAAGAATCTCTTCTTCCTGAGCTTCAAACGACTCTTCGGAGAGGTCCCCCATATCGAAGGCAAGCTGTAGGGCCAGCAGCTGTTTTTGCAGGCTTTCCAAATCGTTGGTGGCGATGTCGGCCTGCTCTAGCAGCTTGTTAGCCACCCAGCTCACCCCCTCAATGGGGCCTAGCACCGGAGCAAACAGAAGTTTTAGCAGCATAGGTTGGGCCTGGAGAAAGGGGCAGCGGTCGGGGGCTGAGCGAGCCCTGTAGAGGGGCAGGGCCTAATTGAGCTGAGCAAAATTGTAGGGGGCTGTAAAGTTGTTGTAGCGAATGCGCAGGCGATCGCCAAGGCTACCGTCTACGGCCTCGACGGCCTGACTAAACTCACCCTCGCTCTGCCACGGAATCAGAAAAGCGGCGTTGTAGATCATGACGTCGGTCTGGGGGGCATTTTCCAGCACGTCTTTGGCCAGCGGGGTCAACGCCTGGCGAAATTGCTCAACAATGCCCTGCTTGCGCACATCCATCGCTGCTTCGATCTGCTGACCGATAAAGATCACCTGCTCCATACCCAGCTGGGTGCCTTCTAGCTGATCGCGCTGGTGGCGCAGGTCAGCATCTTCAGCCATCAACATTTCTAGTTCCGTGGAGGGATCCCACTGTACTTTAATACTCACCTCGCGGCCGCCATCAAGCCGCTTAAACAGCTGGGTCAGGTCTTCAGCGTGGGGGGCGACCAAGTCGTCCTGCACCTGGTTCCAGCTGTCAACAATTAGGCCAAACTGAAGCGGCAGCAGGGTGCGGTAGCCCTGCTCCATGGCGGCTTCGAGTACTTTTTCATGGCCCAGCAGGTGCTTGCGGCTCGACAGGTAGCGTTTCTGACAGGCGAGGGAATATAAAAACGTAAAGTCTCCCAGCTGTTGGGCCATTACCACTTGTTCATCGAGGCCGCTCAGGGGCAGTTCGGTGGGGCCGGGGGCCGGAAAAATGCCGTATAGGTAGTAGCGATCAGCCATAGGTCGTCTTTGAAGAACATCGCAGGGGGAATACCGTTAGAGTGCCCTAAACCCTCCGATTGTTCGACAGGACCGCGATCGCCCCTAGATTAAGGGCTTATCCTGCCCCAAACCCGATCTGGCCCAGTGCAAGCAACGGCCAAGCCTCTCCGCCTTGTCCTGCTAATGTCCCACGCTATTTAAGGCTTTGGGGGGCAACCCCGGTGGGTCAAACCCCTGGCGTTAATCGCTATAGTGTTTGAGGCATCGTCTTGGCAGATAGGAGATTCGCAACTGTGGCCATTGCACCTGGGGCAACCAATCGTTGGCGGATAGCAGGCACCTGGTTGAACAAAGGCAGACAGATCATGGCCCTGGTGCTGGCGCTGGTCATCGGGCTAGTCAGCACCAGCTGCAACCCTGCTCGGTTTGCCCAGGCTAGTGCCGATGTGCCCCGGCTGGTGCTGAGTACGCTGAGCGACCCCAAAACCTTTAACCCCATTCTCAGTCAAGAGTCGCCCAATATCTTTAGCTTCACCTTTGAGGGGCTGACCACCACCGATGGCATTAGTGGTGAAACCGTGCCCTCCCTGGCGGCAAGCTGGGAGATTTCTGACGAGGGCAAAATTCTAGAGTTCACGCTGCGTGAGGGGCTGCGCTGGTCCGATGGTGAACCCCTGACCGCCGACGACGTGGTGTTTACCTACGACACCCTATTTAACCCCGCCATTTTGACCAACAGCCGCGACGGGTTTCGCATCGGCCCCCAAGGGCTGCTGCCTGAGGTCAGCAAAATAGACGATCGCCGGGTGCGTTTTACCCTGCCTGAGCCCTTCGCCCCCATGCTGGGAAACACGGCTTTGGAGATTATTCCGGCCCATATTCTCAGGCCCACCGTAGAGAACCTCGATGCCCAGGGCAACCCGCTGTTTCTCTCGACCTGGGGCACCGATACGCCGCCGCGCCAGATTGTGGGCAATGGCCCCTTCCAACTGGTCCAGTACGTGCCGGGGGAGCGGGTGATTTTTGAGCGCAACCCCTACTATTGGCAAGAAGACGCCCAGGGCAACCCCCAACCCTACGTCGAACAAATCGTCTGGCAAATTGTCGGCTCTACCGATACCTCTTTCTTCCAGTTTCGATCGGGCGGGCTAGATATGGACACCGTGCAGCCCGACTTTTTCTCGCTGCTGAAGCGGGAAGAAGACCGGGGTGACTTTACGATTTACAACGGGGGGCCGGGGCTGGGCACCAATTTCTTGGCCTTTAACCTCAACCGGGCCAGCCGCAACGGCAAGCCCCTGGTCGACCCGGTGCGATCGGCCTGGTTTAACAGCGTGGCCTTTCGTCAAGCTGTTTCCTACGGCATTGATCGCCAGACGATGGTGAACAACATTTTCCAGGGCCTGGGAGAGCCGCAAACGTCGCCCATTTCGGTGCCCAGCCCCTTCTATGCCCCGCCTGAAATGGGCATTCGCACCTACGACTATGACCTCGAGCGGGCCAAGGAACTGCTGCTGGCCGACGGGTTTCAGTACAACGAGGCTGGGGAACTGCTGGATGGAGCCGGTAACCGGGTGCGCTTTACCCTGATTACCAACTCCGGCAACAAAATTCGAGAATCTATTGGGGCGCAGATCAAAAACGATTTGTCTAAGCTGGGCATTCAGGTGGATTTTCAGCCCCTGGCCTTCAATGCCCTGGTCGATCGCCTCACCGATAGCCTGGAATGGGAAGCCCTGGTGCTGGGCCTGACCGGCGGCACCGAACCCAATGGCGGTGCCAACGTGTGGCTGCTCGACGGAGCGCTCCACGCTTTTAACCAAAAGGCTGGCCCCGGTCAGGAACCCCTAGAGGGCTGGCAGGCAGCCGACTGGGAGCGCCGAATTGCTGACCTCTACATCGAGGCGGCCCAGGTGATCGACGAAGAGCAGCGCTTTGAGCTGTACAAAGAGACCCAGCAGCTGACCCAGGAGTACCTGCCCTTTACGTACTTGATCAACAACCTGTCGCTTACTGCCGTGCGCAACCGGGTCGAGGGGGTGAAGTACACGGCCCTCGGCGGTGCCCTCTGGAATATCCAGGAACTCAAGGTGGACTAGGTGGGGTTAGTAGCGATCGCGCAGCAGCTCGACCTCTGCCTCCAGGGTCATGCCCTCCATAGCTGCAAGCTCAGCCCGGCGCACGGCTAGGTGGGTTTGAGCCAGCGGTTGACCCAGGGCCTCTAGCAATATGGTGTCTTGCTCTAGGGCCGACAGCGCCGTAGCGAGGGCCTGGGGCAGTAGGGCAATGCCGCGATCGCGCCTTTCCGCCTCCGACAGTGCCCCTGGGTCTTGCTGAACAGCCTCTGGTAGGGAGTACTGCTGGACAATACCATCTAACCCCGCCGCGATCGCGCTGCCCAGGGCCAGGTAAGGGTTAGCCGCCCCATCGACGGTCTTTAGCTCCAGATGGGTTGGGCTGGGCGGTGACGGGTTGCTCGGCACCCGCAGCGCCGCTTCCCGATTGTCCATTCCCCAGACGCCGTAGGCCCCGCTCCAGCAGTGGGGCCGCAGGCGACGGTAGGAGTTGGGGCTGGGGGCCGTAATCGCCATCAGCGCCGGCAGATGGTGCAGCAGTCCGGCGGCAAACGACTGGGCGATCGCAGACAGTCCACCCTGGCCATCTGGAATCAGGTTGTCGTGGTCTCGCCAAAGACTCAGGTGCAGGTGGCAACCGCTGCCCGCGTGGGCCTCATACAGTTTGGGGACAAAGGAGGCTGCCAGGCCGTGCTGCTGGGCCACCGCCTTCACCGTTTCACGGTAGACAATGTGCTGGTCAGCGGCGGCGAGGGCATCGGTGTAGCGCACCGAGATCTCCTGCTGCCCCGGCCCCGACTCGGGGTAGTACTGCTCTACCGCTAGGCCCTGGGCGCTAAGGGCATCGGCTGTCGCCATAACGACGGTCTGGTGCACATCCATCGCCAGGGTAGCGGCAAACGGTGCGGTGTCGGCAGGCAAGATCTGTTCACCCTCTCGCCTCACCAGGTAAAACTCCGGCTCAAAGGCCGCCTGAATAGTGAATCCCTGCTGGGCCGCCCGCTGCACCATACGCTTGAGAAACTGCCGCGAGCACCAGGGCCAGGGCTGGCCATCTCTCACCATCTCCCCCATCACCCGGGCTTGCCCCGAGGCGTAGGGCAGATCGTGCAGGGTCGTCCAGTCGGGCCTCAGCCACACTTCTCCCACCGGCCCGAGCCCACTGCCGGGGGCAACCGCATCCGCCACCGCTGGAATCGCCTGCTGGGCTTCCGATAGCCCTACGGCACAGGTACCGCCCTCCTCCAGCTGCCGGGTCAGGGCGTCAATGTGGATAGCCTTGCCGCGAATGATGTTGCCGTTGTCGCACCAGACGACTCGCACAAAGCGCGTATTATTCAGCCGCAGACGGGCCAGCAGAGTATTTTCGGGCATGACAAGTCTATGGGCAGGGGGGTAGGCGAACCGATCTGAACTCCTCAAATCCCCACCATAGTAAGCTGATCAAGAGAGCCGCACCATCTCATCCCTCAGCTCAGCTGTGCCGTACATTCTAAAATCAGCCGCTGGTTGACGAGGGCGTAGGGCTGCACCACCAGCGCCCGCCGAAACGCCTGAATCGCCTCCTCGTACTCTCCCAGGGCCGCGTGGCACAACCCCAGCCCATGCAGTGCCCCAAAATGGTAAGGCACCAGTTCGATCACCCGTTGACAGTCAGCCATCGCCTCGCAACAGCGGCGCTGCATAAAATAAAGCACCGCCCGCCGATTCCAGGCTTCGGCAAAATCGGGCAGCTCTATCACCAGGGCCGATAGCAGCGCCTCGGCGGCATCGGGCTGACCCTCGTCTATTAGGGTTTGCGCGTCTTGCAGTCGCTGGTTGCCCACGGTTCCCTTCTGATAAAACCAGTGCTGCCACAGGGCAGCAGTGGCTAGCTCTCGCTGATATTCGTCGTCTTGCTTCAGGCTTTGCAGCAGCATTTCCAGGGTTGAGTCATCCATCATGCCGGGCTCTAACCGTAGCGTTGTGCCTTTATTATCTAGCATTTGACTGAAATTGGCTTTCCCAGGGCCTTCCGGCCTTTCTGAGCAAAAAGCAAAGCCTTGTAAGTAACAATAAGTGAACTGATTTTTTCAAAGTTGTGAGCTGTTCCAAAGAGATGGGCAGACTACAAATGTGCAAGGAATAAGCCCTGCTCGCTGAGGTTGTTTTACCGCTTCTTTGCAGTAGTAGCTAGGCCTATCCAAGGGTGTTGTCCTTGCAATTTCATTGAACACATTAATCGTTTAAGGGTTCAAAATCATGGCTGTTGAAAAAGTAAACTCTTCCTCTAGCTTGGCTGAAGTTGTTGACCGTATTCTGGACAAAGGCATTGTTGTTGATGCTTGGGTTCGTGTTTCTTTGGTTGGTATTGAACTGCTGGCTATCGAAGCTCGTGTGGTTATTGCTTCTGTTGATACCTACCTCAAGTATGCTGAGGCTGTTGGTCTAACAGCCCAAGCCGCTGTGCCCGCTGCCTAACCGAGCGCCCTCGCTCTTGACAACCTGATGGGGCAGTAAACCGCTAGATTTGACCGCTGTTTAACTGCCCCATAGACCAAACGAGATCACCTCTTTTTGTTCGCCACCAGCAAAGTCCACCCCCCGTGAGATGAAAAATAGCGACCCTTATATCAGGCCAGATTATTAATTTTGAGCTAGATTCTAAGGCCCAAAAAAACGTTTTTGACGGACGCTATTTCTCTCCTTGATACCCTGAAATTTTTTCAATATTACTCAACCCGTTTTATCTTCGACGAAGGGAGAGCAGTCCTGTGACAGCACTTTATGACCAGTGGCAAGCCGCACGACAACTGCGCCAGAGTGAGGTGGTTGGTCGGCGCGACCAGGTCTCTACCGACCTGGAGCGCTGGCAGGCCGACCGGCTGACCCACGCTGTGCAGCTGCGCCAAAACCTCGACCAGCTGATGGCTGACCTACGCACCAATACGGCTCTGTGGCTGATGCAAACTGCCGCAGAGCGCGAAGCCCAGGTTTGGCCCCGACAGCAAGCCCGTCAAGACTACATTCAGCAGCTTCAGGCCAGCACCGAGGTGCTGCTGGCTACCTACCAGAGCGATCGCGAGCTGAGCGCGGCCGAAGTTCGGCAAAAGCTCGAACACGACTGCCAGATCCTCCAAAACACCGTGTGCGACCTGCGCCTAGAGATTGCCCAAGAGCTGCGCCAGGTGCAGCAGCAGGTGGCCGAGATTCAGGCTCAAACGGCGGTCGATCGGGCTGGTTATCGCCAGAAGCAGGCCATGGTAAGGGCTGAACTGCTGCCTCAGCTCACGGCCTACGTTGAAGATCTGCAGGTGCAGGTGCAGGCTACCCTCAAAGAGTTGACCGCCGTACGTCAGCAGGCGGCAGGGGTTAATCAAGCGCATCGACAGCGCGATCGCCAGGCGTTGACGGTTTCCGTAGATGCCATGTTCGATGAACTGGCTAACTTTCGTCATCAGCTTCAGGCCCAGCGGGCCCAGCTCTCCCACCTGGTCTGGGGTGGAAACGCTGTAGCTCAGCCCGTCGCTGCGCCACTGACCCGTCCCGCCGTGACTCGGCCCGCTGTCACCTCAGTGCCAGCCACTAGGCTCGCTACCACCAAGCCTGCGCCAAAGGCCCCGGCGAAACCTACTGTATCCCCGCCTCCCGTCGCCAAAGCCGCTCCCGCTAAAGCTGTTCCGGCCAAAGCCAAGCCTGGCCAGGTGGCCCCAGTTAGCCCTGCCCCATCCCGCACCGCAGCGATCGCCCAATCAGTGCCCGTAGCCACCGTCACGACTCCCGCTGCCCCGGCAGCAGCGGTGGCCTTGGCTACCCCGTCTGCGCCCGAATCGACTTCCCTGGAAGAGGTCGTCTACAACTACCTGCACCTGTCTCAGGGTGCCCACCTTAGCGACATTGAAACGGAGCTGGGCATCAACCGTTTTCAGGCCGTTGATGCGCTGCGATCGCTGATTCAAAAAGATCTCGTGGTTAAGCAAGACCGTACCTATCTCGTGCAAGAGGAAGCCGTTCTGTGAACACTGTTCTACAAGCCCGCCCCCGCAATTTCGTCTCTACCCCCACCCTGGAGCGAACCACCCTCAGAGCCCTACGGTATCTGCAATCGGGATATTCCATTCACCTCAAAGGCCCCGCTGGCACCGGCAAGACGACGCTGGCGCTGCACCTAGCCGACCTGCTGGCCCGCCCGATCATGCTGCTGTTTGGCGATGACGAGTTCAAAACCTCAGACCTGATCGGCAACCAGTCGGGCTACACCCGCAAAAAAGTAGTCGACAACTACATCCATAGCGTCATGAAGGTGGAAGACGAGCTGCGCCAGAACTGGACTGACTCTCGCCTCACCCTGGCCTGCCGCGAAGGGTTCACTATGGTGTACGACGAGTTCAACCGATCGCGTCCCGAGGTCAACAACGTGCTGCTGTCGGCCCTTGAAGAAAAACTGCTGGTGCTGCCGCCCAGCAACAACCGGGCCGAGTACATTCGCGTCAGTCCCCACTTTCGCGCCATTTTGACCTCTAACCCTGAAGAATACTGCGGCGTCCATGGCACCCAAGACGCTCTGCAAGACCGCCTGATTACCATCAATATGCCCGAGCCCGATGAACTGGCCCAGCAGCAGATCTTGGTGCAAAAAGTCGGTATCGATGGCTCCGCTGCGCTGCAAATTGTGCAGTTGGTCAAGGCTTTCCAGACGTCATCTGCTCCAGATATGGTCTCTAGCCTGCGCCCCAGTCTGATGATTGCCACCATCTGTCACGACCACGGCATTTTGCCTCTGGCCGAAAACGCTGACTTCCGCGATGTGTGCGGCGATATTCTGCTGGCTCGATCTAAGGAGTCAGGCCCCGATGCTACTCGCCAGCTATGGAATCTTTTCAACCACTTTGTGGTTTCCCAGGCTGAGCTGGTCAACGATCTCACGCTCAAGCCCGAGATTCAGCCTGCGGCCCGCTTTCACGGTGAAGAGGAGGATGACGCCCCAGCCCTCCCCCTTAAAAACCTGGTTGAAGCTACCCTTGAGGATGTAGCCGTTAGCGATAAACCCGTCGCGGATCATCATGAACCCGTAGCTGTCGTTGATGCACCTATCTCTGTAGGGCAAAAGTCTCAGCTTGAAAAATCTGCTCCGGTAGCCGATCTTGACGATCAGCTTGAAGCCGTCGCAGACGCATCCGCTGATGCTGTCGCGGCCTCACTCGAAGCCCTCGTAGACGCCCCTGCTGAGGTCGAGCCAGAGATGGCCCCAACTGACGCTAGCCTCAGTGACGACATTGAAACCCGCATCTTTGACTATCTAGATGCAACTGGCACTGTGTCTTTGGTAAATATCGAGACCACCCTGGGTTTGAATCGCTTTCAGGTGGTCAGTGCAATTAAGTCAATGCTCGATCAGGGCTTAATTGAAAAGCAGGAAACAGACGGGCAGCTCCAGGGCTACCAGCTAAATTCTAAGTGAAGGTGATTTTCCGTGATGAGCAATGCCCCCGCCAATCGGTCTCAACCCGGTCGTTCAATGGCCACCGCCACCCAGGGATCGTCCCTGGTCGATGTGATTGAGCGCGTGCTCGACAAAGGAATTGTGATCGCTGGCGATATTTCGGTTTCCGTTGGCTCTACTGAACTGCTGAGTATACGCATCCGGCTGATTATTTCATCGGTCGATAAGGCCCGTGAAATCGGCATTAACTGGTGGGAGAGCGATCCCTACCTGAGCAGCCGCACCAACGAGCTACTAGAGGCCAATCAACAGCTCCAGACCCGCTTAGAGACCCTAGAGGCCGAACTAAAGGCCCTCCGCCCGGCTGAGGCTGTAGGCTAAACCGGGTCGTTTAGGCCGAAGCCGCCTGCCGCCAGTGGCGCTGAAGCCAGTGGCGGCAGGGCCACCTCTGAGATGCACTAGACTGAGGCTATGACCTCTAAAAACGTCGAGCCAGATCTATTGCCCAGCCTGGCGCTACAGCCCCCTGCCAAGGCCGAAGCGGGCCTGGCACCCCTGTTGCTCACCGTGATTGAGCTGGTGCGTCAGCTGATGGAAGCTCAGGTTATCCGCCGGATGGAATCGGGTGACCTCAACGACGACGACCTGGAACGGGCCGCCGATAGCCTGCGCAAGCTGGAAGAGCAGGTGGTGTCTATGTGCGAAATCTTTGACGTTGACCCAGCCGATCTCAACATCGATCTGGGGGAAATTGGCACTCTGCTGCCCAGGGCAGGCGGCTACTACCCCGGCCAAAAAAATCAGAGCCCTACCATTTTAGAGCTGCTCGATCGCCTGTTAGATACGGGGGTCGTGGTTGAAGGCGATGTTGACCTCGGTATGGCTCAGCTCAACCTGATTCACGCCAAGCTGCGCCTAGTGCTCACTTCCAAACCAATTTAGCCCCAGACCATTAAAGTGAACCTGTCTCAGCAACCCCCGATTGATCTGGGCAAACGCCGTTTGCCCCTACGCAAGCCGCCTGTTTATAGCGATAGCCACGCAGGTCAAGACAGGATGCTAGGGCCGTCATTCCCGCGGATGCGGGAATCCACTCTGGAGAACCTGCTCTCCCATGGATTCCCGTTGCTACGGGAATGACAGACAGCGACTAGAGTGCGGGGAATGTCCTCGTAATGATGGCTACGGCTATAGAAGTGGGCCTATGCAATTCGGAGACGACCCATCCACCCATCCACCCATTCACCCACCCACCTCTACCCCTGCCACTGCCACAGCCTAACCGTCTTGTCCGCGCTAGCGCTAGCCAGGGTAGCGCCGCTGGCCTGCACGGCGACCTGATGCACCGGGCTGATATGGGCTGCTAGCGTCGCTTGCAAGGTGCCGTTTTGGCTGCTCCACAGGCGCAGGGTGCCGTCGCTGCTGCCGCTCACAATCCGTTTACCGTCGGGGAAAAAAGCGACGGTATTGACCTCCTGGGTATGCCCCTGGAGCGTGTGTAGCAGTGTGCCATCAGCTACATTCCACAGTCGCACGGTGCGGTCTTTGCTAGCGCTGGCCACTAGCCGACCATCGGGGCTAACAGCCACCTGATTGACGGTGTTGGTATGGCCTGTAAAAACCGTCAGCGCCTGGGCCGTTTGGATATTCCACAGGCGCACGGTGTTGTCGAGGCCGCCGCTGACGAGGCGCTGATCGGCATCGAACAGGGCGACGGTCTTGAGCATGCCGGCTGAGCCATACAGGGTTTTAATTAAGAGGCCCTGGTTCAGGTTCCACAATTTGAGGGTGCCGTCTTCGCTGGCGCTGGCGAGCAGGCTGCTGTCGCGGCCCAGGGCGATCGCGGTGACATCGCGCAAATGCCCCTGGAGCGTATACCTCAGGGTACCCTCGCCCAGCTGCCACACTTTGATGGTGGCATCATCACCACAGCTCACCAGCCGCTGCCCGCGCCGGTCGATGGCGACATCGTTGACGCCCCGGGCGTGCCCCTTGAGCGAGTGCAGCACATCCCCCGACGGCCAGTGCCAAATCCGCAGGGTGTCATCAAGGCTGCCGCTGACCAGTACAGGCTGCTGGGGGCTAAAGGCCGCAGCGGTAACCCACGACTGATGGCCCACGAGGGTTTGCACCAGCTGCCAGCCATGGCCTGCGATCGCAGGCCCAGAGCTTGGGACTTTAGAGCTTGGAACCTTAGAACTCGGGGCTCTAGAGGGAGCGGGTTGGCGGCTAGGGGCACTGGGCGGCGGCGGCCCCGGAGGGCTGGAGGTAGGTTGACCCACCGCAGATTTCGCGGCAGAATCTGTGGTCGGTTTCGGCGCCGACGTCGGTTTTGACCCAGGCTCTGCCGACCCATCGGTACTCGGTATCGCTGTTACGGGGGTGGCCAAGCCAGCGGGTCGACCTGGCCCGCTTAGGGGTGGTCGATCGATTCCGTCAAAGAGGCTTTGGCCCGTCTGGGTTGAGACCCAGCCTGGCACTGTCCCCTCCAGTTTGGGCAACCGCTGTAGATCATCGAGCACGTTCTGAGCAGTTTGGTAGCGTTCGCTGACCAAGTCTTTGGTCATGCAGTTGAGCACAGCGGCTAAGTCAGGGTGAATGGTGCGCCCCTGTTTTTGCAAATGTTCTTGCCACAGCCAGCGGCCTTCGCGGGGGCTGTAGAGGTCTTCAGGCTTGCAGCCGGTCAGCAGATGTAGGCAGGTGGCTCCCAGACTGTAGAGGTCGCTAGAGGGGTAGGCCTGGCCACTGCGTAGCTGTTCGATGGGGGCGTAGCCTTCAGTGCCAATGCGAGTGCCGGGCTCGTAGCGCAGAGCTTCAGTGAACTGCTTAGCTACGCCAAAATCGATCAGCACCGGCTTTTGGTCAACCTGGCGGCGAATGATGTTGGAGGGGGTGATGTCGCGATGAATGACGCCGTGCTCGTGAATAAAGTGCAGTACCGGCAGTAAATCTTCTAGTAGCTGGCGCAGGCTACTTTCGCTATAGGCCGCCTGGGTGGCAATCTCCTGGTGCAGGGTGCGACCCTGGATCATCTGCTGCACCAGGTAGAGGTACTTGTTTTGCTCAAAGTAGGCCAGCAGGGTCGGGATTTGGGGATGCTCGCCTAGCTCGTGCAGGCGCACAGCCTCTTGCTCAAACAGCTGCACGGCTTTCAGGAAGGACTTGGTGCCCTGGGTTTGAGGGGCAAACTGCTTGATCACGCAACGGCTGTTGAGGCGATCGGTGTCGAGGGCAAAGTAGGTGCGCCCAAATCCTCCCCGGCCAATCAGCTTGAGTGGGCGATAGCGGCTCCGCAGCCGGTGTTCTAAAGGGCTGCCGCAGGTCGGACAGACCGCAGCCAGGGTCGCGTGATTAGGCTGGGTACAGTGGGGATTGAGGCAGCAGATCATCACGGCAGTAAACCCAGGGACGCAGAGGCATAGTATTTGCTTATGCTTACTTCCATTTAACCTGCAATCGGTCGGAGAGGGAGGATTTTGCGGCGGCGATGCCGACACTATATTTCGTAACAATTGGGGCGATCGCAGCAATTGCCCCAAACCCGTGCGGTATCGTGAAGAACAGTCGTTATTGAGCCCTGCGCTGCCGCCCCTATGACTCTGGCCCAGCCTTCCCACCACAAAGCCAAAGCCCTGCGCCCAGGGGCTACCCGCCCCGCCAAAGAACTCTGTAGCGAGTGCGGCTTTTGCGATACCTATTACATTCACTACGTGAAAGAGGCCTGTGCCTTTCTCAACCAGCAGTTCCCCACCCTGGAGCAGCAGAGCCACGGGCGCAGCCGCGACCTAGAGGCCGACAATGAGGTCTACTTTGGCGTCCACCAAGATATGATGGCCGCCCGCAAGCAGCAGCCGATTGAGGGCGCACAGTGGACGGGCATTGTCAGCACGATCGCGATCGAAATGCTGACCCAGGGCCTGGTGGAAGGGGTGGTGTGTGTACAAAATTCTGAGGAAGACCGCTTTCAGCCTCAGCCCATCCTCGCCACCACCCCCGAAGAAATTTTGGCGGCGCGGGTCAACAAGCCCACCCTGTCGCCCAATCTATCGGTGCTAGAGCAGGTGGAGCGCTCTGGCATGAAGCGACTGCTGGTGATTGGGGTGGGCTGCCAGATTCAGGCGCTGCGGGCGATCGAAAAGCAGCTCGGCCTGGAGCAGCTCTACGTGCTGGGCACCCCCTGCGTGGATAACGTCAGCCGCGCCGGGCTGCAAAAATTTCTGGAAACCACCAGCCGATCGCCCGATACGGTGGTCCACTACGAGTTTATGCAAGACTTTCGGGTGCACTTCAAGCACTCAGACGGCTCCACCGAAACGGTGCCTTTCTTTGGCCTCAAGACCAATCAGCTCAAGGACGTGTTTGCCCCTTCCTGCATGAGCTGCTTTGACTATGTAAATGGGCTGGCCGACCTGGTAGTGGGCTATATGGGGGCTCCCTTTGGCTGGCAGTGGATTGTGGTGCGCAACGATCGCGGCCAAACCATGCTGGATACGGTAATGGACCAGCTCGATACCCAGCCGGTCATGTCTGAAGGCGATCGCAAGGCCGCCGTGCAGCAGAGCATTCCCGCCTACGACAAGGCGGTGACCCTGCCCATGTGGGCCGCCAAGCTCATGGGTGTGGTGATCGAGCGCATTGGCCCCAAGGGGCTAGAGTACGCCCGGTTTTCCATTGACTCTCACTTCACCCGCAACTACCTGTACGTCAAACGCAACTACCCGCAAAAGCTGGCCGCCCACGTGCCCGAGTTTGCCAAACGCATTGTCGGTCAGTACAAGCTGCCGAAATAGGCGATCGCCCATACCCCGATCCTGGCATCAAAAGCCCATACCCCGATCCCGGCATTAAAATGGCCGGGCTAAAAGCCCATGTCCCCTGAAGGGGACGACCTAGCTCCAATCCCTCAGTCCTCTTCAGAGGACTTTTGCTATGAGCCCAGGAATCGAATTCCTGGGCGGTCTGCTGGTCACCCGCGTTGCTGTGCAGCCTCTCGATGCCGATGCCGGTCTGGTGCGCGAGGCGTTGACCTTGCTCTATAGCCTGTTTGGTTCTACCCGCGAGATTTTACGTAGATCACTAGCCGTCTCATACGAAATCCGATTTGATAAGCCCCGATTCATAATTAGGAACCTCGTAGGGGCGTAGCATGCTACGCCCCTACAAACCGGGGGCATGCAGTTAGGATTCGGTATCAGTATTGAGTCAGTATTGCCAAAGAATGTCACCCAAATTCGGTTAAGTATCGAGAAAATACTCAGTACAGAGTGTGAAGTTCTCAATAAGATAGAAGCCTAAGGTGCATAACCCCTGGGCCATGTCTTCCTTTGCGTGGGCTTTTTGGGGGCGAGGTCAACACTATCCCCAGCGATCGCGGTGGTTAGCCTAAGCGAATACACAACCCTGATCGCTTCGCTACAATAGCTGGGTATTTTAGTAGGTAAACGCTGGTCGCTTCCGTATAAGTGCCCATGGCGTTTACCCAGGCTATTGGAGCACCCCCGTTTTCATCTCTGGCTTCGCCCCTGCTGGGCGCTCGGTTACGGCTTGAGCCACGCGGTTGTTGTAAGGTCAATGCCTTCTGACTGGGCCTTACCCTTTGCGAGTTATCGGTTTCGTTGTTTGGCATATTGGTCTTCAAAACATGAGTCGTCATCTACTGCGAAAGGCTTTGCGGCTTCCTCAAGCAGCCCTTAAGCGTTTGGTTACCGGGTTGCTACAACTTGTGCTTTTAGCCAACCGACCGGCTCGCTTAGCCCGGTCGGGTTTTGTCTTGCCAACTACGGTAATGCTGGTGCTAATGGTGGTGTTAACGGCTACCGCGCTGACCTATCGCTCGTTTACCCGCAGCGATATGGCGATCTCCCAGCGCGAGCAGCAGGTGATCTCTAATGCCGCCACACCGGCTGTCGACCGGGCTAAGGCCAAAATTGAGTTTTTGTTTCAGACCGATAACCGCTTTCCCAG
>JBARVK010000499.1:0-16089 GCA_049646225.1 Nodosilinea sp. | reverse complement strand
CCTCTATGCCACTCTCGGCATTCCGGAATATTGGGTGGTCGACGTACGGGGGCAGCGGGTGTTTGCGTTTTTACGGCAAGAAAACGGTGAGTACCTGGCCTGCGATACCTCCCAGGCACTGGCTGGTCTACCCATCGCTCTGCTGGATGAGACCCTGCAGCGGCTGGCCCAGGGCACCAATACTAGCGCAGCGGCTTGGCTTAGCCAGCAGATGACCACCCTGGGCCAGGAGCAGCCATGATGAAACCTGCGTTTGTTCTCTCTGATCGGTCTCGAACGGCTTTTCGCCCGTCTAAATTCATTGCGCTGCTGATGGCGACCGTGGGGCTCATCGGCAGCGCCCGACCGCTGGCTTCCCAAACGCTGCCTCTGCCAGACCACCTGATTCCGTTAACCTCGGCAGAGGGTCAGGTGCTGCTGCGCGACAGCGAGGCTTTGGCGGACTACGTTCCGCTCACTAGCCAGTTTGTGACCCAGATTAACCAGGCCTTTTGCGGCGTGGCGAGTATGGCGATGGTGCTCAATGCGCTGGAGGTTCCGGCCCCGCTAGCCCCGCAGTGGGAGCGGCATTACTTTACCCAGGAAAATCTGTTTAACGAGCAGACGGAGGCGATTATCAGTCAGGGGGCGATCGCCCGTCAGGGCCTTACCCTGGCTGAACTGGCTGGCATTCTCGAAACCTATCCCGTGGCGGCGGCGATTCACTACGGCAGCGATGTGAGTCTAGAGGAGTTTCGCGACCAAATTCGCGCCAATCTGGAAACGCCGGGTAACTACGTGCTGATCAACTACCTGCGCCGCGCGATTGGCCAGGAGCGGGGCGGCCACATTTCGCCTCTGGCGGCCTATGACGCCGACAGTGACCAGTTCTTGATTTTGGATGTGTCGCGCTACAAGTACCCGCCCGTTTGGGTTCAGGCAGAAACCCTGTGGGAGTCGATCAATACAACGGATTCGGTGTCGGGCAAAACGCGGGGCTTTTTGCTGATTGAGGCGCGGTAGGGTAGGGCAGGGATTGGGGGATTAGGAGGCCAGCGATCGCGCTACTGCGCCGTGCTTCTCCAGCACCACTGGTAAATCCAGCGTCAGCAGACCCTCGGGGTTCAGCACCTCTTTGCCGTGGATAAAGCTGTAGTCAACGCGATCGATTATGCAGAAAATTAGCGCCGCTACTGGGTCGTAGGCCGTACCCGAGAGAGCCAGGCGATCGAGATTCACCGCCACAAAATCTGCGGCCATACCGGGAGCTAGGTGGCCAATATCGTTGCGGCCCAGCACTCTAGCACCGCCTCGGGTAGCGATCTCCAAAGTTTCGCGAGCGGTGAGGGCAGCGGGGTCTTCTTCGCGCACGCGGGCCAGCAGAAAGGCCTGACGGGCTTCGGCCAGTAGGTGGCTGCTATCGTTAGAGGCCGACCCATCCACCCCCAGACCTATGGGCACGTTGTGGGCCAGCATCTTTCGGATGGGGGCCATGCCGCTGGCCAGGCGCATGTTACTACAGGGGCAGTGGGCTACCCCGGTGCCCGTCTGACCAAAGCTGTGAATCGCTTTGTCGTCCAGCTTGACGCAGTGGGCATGCCACACATCTTCCCCCAGCCAGCCCACCGAGGCGGCGTAGTCGCCGGGGGTGAGGCCAAAGGTGTCGAGACTATAGGTAACGTCGGAATTATTTTCGGCCAGGTGGGTATGCAGCCGCACGCCGGGGTAGGAGCGGGCCAGGGCAGCCGACTCGCGCATCAGGTCGGTAGAGACACTAAAAGGCGAACAGGGGGCCAGGGTAATGCGCACCATGGCGTAGGGATCGTTGTCGTGGTACTGCTCGATCAGCCGCTGAGAGTCTTTGAGAATATTGGCCTCGGCCTCAACGATAGAATCGGGGGGCAGACCGCCCTTGCTTTCGCCTACGCTCATGCTGCCCCGGCTGGCGTGGAACCGCAGCCCGCTCTGCCGCACCGCCTCAATCTCGTCGTCCAGGGTAGTGCCGTTGGGGAAAAGATAGAGGTGATCGCTAGCGGTAGTGCAGCCGGAGAAAATCAGTTCAGCGGCGGCTACTTGAGCGCTGAGGCGAATGGCCTCGGGGGTCAGCTTTTGCCACAGGGGATAGAGCGAGCCCAGCCAGTTAAACAGCGACGAATTTTGCGCCCCTGGCACTACGCGGGTCAGAGTTTGAAAGAAGTGGTGGTGGGTGTTGACTAGGCCTGGGAGGACGAGGTGGCGATCGCCCAAATCCAGCACTCGGTCGGCCCCAACGGGTAGCTCATCTATGGTGCCAACCTGCTCAATGATGTGATCGCGAATAAATAGCGCCCCAGATCGAATTTCGCGTCGCTCGTCATCCATCGTGATCAGGGTGTGACTATTTTTAACTAGAAGCGTTGGCACAGTGTGGCATCTCCGCAGTGAGCATTCGCCTGGGACTATACCAGGTTGATCTCCAGGGCTAATGTTTCCGCCTATGCAAAATTCGCGGGGTGAATGCCCAAGGCGACGATCAGCCGGTTGTTAAGACAGCCCCATCATCTTCTTGAACAGCTTTACCTTGCTCTCGTAGGGGGGGTAGCGCCAGTCCATATCGAGCCAGAAGGGTTTTTTGAATACGCTTTTGAGGTGAGAGAAGGTCTCAAAACTGTACTGGCCGTGGTAGCGACCCATGCCGCTGTTGCCTACGCCGCCAAAGGGCATATCCCATACAGTGATTTGCACAATCACATCGTTGATGCACACCGAGCCAGCAGTGGTTTGCGCCAGCATCCGGGTCTGTACTTGGCGATCGCGCGAAAACAGGTATAGCGCCAGGGGCTTGGGCTGCTGGTTCAGTTGGGCGATCGCATCTCCCAGATCCCGATACGTGAGTATTGGCAAAATAGGGCCAAAAATTTCTTCTTGCATAATTGGGGCATCCCAACCGATGCCGTCAATCAGCGTGGGGGCTATGTAGCGATCGCCGCGATCGTGGTCGCCCCCCGCTAAAATAGTGCCCTGACTCAGTAGACCCACCAGGCGATCAAACTGGCTATCGTTCACAATGCGAGAATAGTCTTGGCTTTGGGCTGGGTTCTCGCCGTAGCAGTCTTTAAGGCGCTGCTGGAGCGCGGCTACAAGTTCGGCTTTGATGCGCTCATCGACCAGCAGATAGTCGGGGGCCACGCAAGTTTGTCCCGCGTTGAGACACTTGCCCCAGATAATTCGTCGAGCTGCTATGGCCACATCGACATCGGTATCGATGATGCAGGGGCTTTTGCCGCCCAGCTCCAGGGTGACCGGGGTGAGATGCTGGGCCGCCGCCTGCATAACAATTTTGCCGACTCGCTCACCGCCGGTATAGAGAATGTGGTCAAATTTTTCGGCCAGCAGGGCCTGGGCCGTGTCTACCCCGCCTTCGACCAGGGCTACATAGGCGGGATCAAAGGTTTCTGCGATCAATTGAGCCAGCACAGAAGAGGTAGCTGGAGCCAACTCCGAAGGTTTGAGAATGGCGCAGTTACCCGCTGCGATCGCCCCTATCAGCGGCGAAATAATTAACTGAAACGGGTAGTTCCAGGGACCAATAATCAAGCCTACCCCCAGAGGTTCGGGCTGCACCCAGGCTTTACCAGGCTTTTGGCTCAGGGGAACGGAGGCTCGGCGCGGTTTAGCCCAGCGGCGCAGGTGCTTGATGGCATAGTCAAGCTCACCGATGACCGCCACTTCTATATAGCCTTCAAACTCAGGCCGACCCAGATCGCGATTGGCCGCGTCGATAATCTCGGCCTGGTACTTGACGATCGCGGCCCGCAGAGCCTTGAGCTGGTCGAGGCGAAAATCGAGGCTACGGGTTGCCCCCGTGGCCCAGTAGGCCCGCTGGCGGCGCAGTAAATCGGCATCGGGGGCGGCGGCGGCAAGGGTAGACATGGTAACCTCTGGCGAGGGGGAAGGGTTGGGAGCTAATCCATCTTCTGCTTTATCCTACAGGAGAGCTACTTGATAGTTTGACGTTGTCACTATGCTGAGATCGGTTTTTCAACATTTGTTTGGAGCTGCCCTGGTCATGCTCACGCTGCTGGGCCAGGCTGGCCCCAGCGCTGCTGTTTCTTTGGAACTTAGTCCTATGGGCGCACTCCCGTTTATTAATCTGGCTGGCGATCGCCCCACCAATCTGGGGGTCAAAGCGGGTAAGCTGGCCCCCTGTCCCAACTCGCCTAACTGCGTGGTCAGCCAGGGCGATGCCGATGCTGAACATGCGATCGCGCCCCTGGCCTACAGCGGCGACCCAGTCGAGGCCATGGCCCAGCTGGTAGCGGTAGTCAACGCCATGCCGCGCACCACCATGGTTGAATCGACTGACACCTATCTCTACGCCGAGTTTGCCAGCAAATTAATGGGCTTTGTCGACGACGTTGAGTTTTACCTCGACCCAGCCGAGTCCGTCATTCAGGTGCGATCGGCCTCGCGTATGGGTAAGTCTGACCTCGGCGTCAACCGCCAGCGCATCGAAGCCATCCGCGCACAGTTCCAGGCTTAAGGCTGGCCCCGCCGAGCCTAGTCTTTAAAGATGGCAGTTTCGAGCTGCTGGAGGGCTACTTCTAGGTCATCGTTGACAATCTGCTCGTCAAACTCAGTAGCCGCTTCTATTTCAACGATTGCCCGCTGGAGCCGTCGCGCGATCGCCTCGTCGGCATCCTTGCCCCGCTGGCGAATGCGATGCTCCAGTTCCTCGATCGAGGGCGGCAGTACAAACAGCTGTAGCGCGTCTGGGAAGGTATTGCGCACCTGGCGGGCACCCTCTAGCTCAATTTCTAAAATCACCCACTGACCGGCGTCAACCGCCTGCTTGACCGGGGCTTTAGGGGTGCCATAGAGATTGCCCGCAAACTCAGCCCACTCCAGCAGTTCACCCCGCTCTACCATCGCCAAGAAAGCTTCCCGGCTGACGAAAAAGTAGTCTTGCCCATCGATCTCCCCCGGACGCGGGGCGCGAGTCGTAGCCGAAACCGACAGCTGGAGCATAGGGTAGCGGTGGCGCAGCGATCGCAGCAGTGTTCCTTTACCCACGCCGCTGGGGCCAGTAAAAACAATCAACCGACCCAGCCGAGGGGCAGCATTTGATGCGGTGTCCAGGCTGAGGGTGTTGAGCGGGGTAGGAGAACTGACGGTCATGGCAAGCGCTGATGTACAACAGAGGTTTCTATTCTAGTTAACCCTCTACCCTGAGAAGGATGTAGTTCCGCTAATTAATCTAAGGTTCCGGTAGGTCAAACAGTACCGTAGTCATGTAACGCTCAGCCCAGGCTTCGCCAAAAGCTTTTTCAAGCACGCGGCGAGTTTTATCGTTTTTTTGCTGCTGCTCGCAATAGTGGCGCTGGCCCGCCATGACTACTGCCTTTTGCTCTGGCATGGCCGGGGTCGTTACCGCCTGCTGACAGTGCAACGCCAAATACTGCACAATCAAGTCCACAAAGGCGGTTTCTTCGTCTGGGCTAGCGGGCCGAATAAATCGGCAGTAGGGCGAAAAAATGGTGCCCCAGTCGGGCAGGCCGCGCTCTTCATCGAAAGTCTGGGTCGGCAGCGCGTCTAAGGCCGTCGTGTAGCCCTCGGGCAGTGCTCCCGTGACCGGCGACAGATCGATAATCGCGGCGCTAATTTGGCGCTGCCCACCGACTAGGTCGCAGCCAAACATGGGCAGGTCGTAGTCAAGCCGAGGAAACATCACGCAGTGCAGGATGTCGAGTTTTGTCCCCACCCGAGCTAGCTCCAGGTGCAGCTTGCGAAACTGAGGAGTTTGGTAGCACCGATTCTCAATGGTGAGCTTTTCGCCCTCCAGACGGCCCTCAATGTAGCCCAGGTCTTCCGGGAGGCGGTAGGGTGACAGGTCTAGATACTGCTGCCACGTGGCTTCGATGCGATCGGCCAGGCTCCGAATCATCGGGTGTTGCTGGTCGCGCAGAGTGGTTGGAGTCGGGGCTACCATGACACCCAAAAAACTATGGAAACGATTAGGAATCCCTAGCATACCAGCCGGAGCCGTGATCCCACTAGAACCTTCTGGCCCTCTACCCGGCTACAATTTGCCCAAAGCGTATCAACTGGTTAAGGTACTGTTGCCGTGAAGCTCATTGATTGGATTCACCTAGTCGCCTTGGGTATTGCCCTGGTAATTTTGTGGCAGTTTCGCCAAATAGTCCTGCTGATTTTTGCGGCGGTAGTGATCACCGTTGCGCTCAACAGTATGGTGCGGTTGTTCTCGCGGGTGTACGGCTGGCCGCGTCAGCGATCGATTCTGGTTACTGGGGCCTTAGTGCTGCTGGGCGCCGTTATTTTTCTGGGTCTGGTGCTGCCGCTGTTTGCCAACCAGTTCCAGGAGCTGCTGCTGTTGACCCCGAAGGGGTTTGAACAATTAGGGGTTTGGTTTGATACTTTTCAGGCCAATCCTCCCGACTGGTTTCCTGATCAAGACCTAAGCCTGATTCCAGGCTTACCCGATTTGCTCAGCCAGGTGGCCTCTATTGGGTCTACGGTGTTTGGCAACTTTCTGACGTTTTTTTCGAGTTCTGTCGCCATCGTGCTGCAGGTGCTGCTGCTCGTCGTGCTGACCCTAATGATGTTGGCCAACCCATCAGCGTATCGGCATCTGCTGCTGCGGCTGTTTCCGTCGAGCTACCGCCGCCGCGCCGACGAGATTCTGACCAAGTGCGAAAAATCGCTCATGTTTTGGCTGGGGGGGGTGGCCCTGAGTTCTATCTTTGTGGCCACCCTGAGTTTTATTGGTTTGGTGCTGCTGGGGGTGCCCTACGCCTTTGCCCATGCTGTGCTAGCGGGGTTGTTTAACTTCATTCCCAACCTTGGCCCCACCTTGAGCGCGGTGTTTCCCGTGTTTGTAGCGCTGCTTCAGTCACCGGGCACAGCACTAGCGGTGATTGTGCTCTACGTTCTGATCCAAAATCTAGAGAGCTACTGGCTTTCGCCCATGGTGATGCAGAAGCAGGTGTCCCTGCTGCCTGCCGCTACGCTAATTTCCCAAATCTTTTTTGCCACATTCTTTGGGCCAGTGGGGCTAATTTTGGCCCTGCCTCTGGCGGTTATTTGTAAAACCTGGATTGAAGAAGCCTGGATTATTGATGTGCTCGATCGGCCAGGCGATCGCGATCTTGAGCATCCATCCCCTGCGGCTCACCCAGATATGGCCGCTCACGACGTAACATCCTGAGGGCTGATCCAGTTAAGGGCAGGTTGTTTAAGTGCCGTCGTCAGTCGTTATCTGGAGCAACGCCGCGCTGAGGGATGCACTTTTTGTAAAGTTGCTGTAAACCCATAACTGCCACAAACTGGATTCTTGCGCTGCTGTTGGCCTGTAGCCCAACGCTAGATGTTTTGAACCACTCATAGCCCCAGAACCAAGCCGGTTAATCGTAGCGATTTATACAACCCTTTTCCGTGGAGGTAGCTTTGCTGTGCAATTATGGGCATAACCTGAGAAACTTGCCCATTAGCATCATGAATTTTTCGTGAAAACCCACGGGTGCTGCTGGCGATCGCTGCTTCAGCTTTTTAGAGTTTGGGTAAGTAAACGGTGAGTCTACAAACATATCTCCGGAAACAGTTTGGCCGCCGCGAATGATTTAAGCTATTGGGTAAGCCATTTATTGCAGTGATCCCGAGGGGCAAAGGTATTGAGTTGATAGCCGTAAAGGGTTGAGAGAATTTGAGCATAGCCAGGTACAGATTTGCTGTCGAAAAAAAACTGTGGCATTCCTTGCCCGACGTTTATCTGATTCCGGTTGAGCGGTCTGTGCTCGACACTCAATACAGTTCTGCCTCGGTCACCGTATCAGCGGGCTTGAGTTCTAGATTTTTCTACAGGCCGACGCTTCGAATACGGTTAGGGTTATTTCGCCTTAGGGAAGCGATACTTTTCAGAGTCATCTGGCGAACAGACGTTACGGATTGCTGTCGCCCATCGCGATCCAGATAGCCTGGCGCAGGCTCCACAACCGGAGGGTGCTCGGGTGGCTTTAGTTCGGTACAGGGGGTTTCTTCCGTATGTCTCATCATCCAGTCGTTATTATCGGGGCCGGGCCAGCAGGGCTAACCGCAGGCTATGAGTTAATCAAGCAGGGGGTTCAGTCGCTCATTTTAGAAAAGTCCGAAAAAGTGGGAGGCATTTCCCGGACGGAGGTATACAAAGGCTACCGATTTGACATCGGCGGCCATCGTTTCTTTACCAAAGTGGGAGAGGTTAATACCATCTGGGCCGAAATTTTGGGCGATGATTTTATTCAGGTGCCTCGGCTATCGCGTATTTATTACCAGGGTAAGTTTTATGACTATCCCCTGTCGCTACTAAAAACGCTAAAGAATCTGGGCCTGGTTTCTAGCGCCCTGATGTTAGTCAGCTATCTTAAGGCTAAAGTTAAAAGCAGGCTTAACCCCGGCTTCGAAGCTGAAACGTTTGAAGAGTGGGTGACCGATAGCTTTGGAGAGCGACTGTATAAGACCTTTTTTAAGACCTATACCGAAAAAGTTTGGGGCATTCCCTGTAGCCAAATTCGGGCCGACTGGGCGGCCCAGCGCATTCAAAACATGTCGCTGAAGCGAGTGGTTATCAATGCCCTATTTGGCGGACACCAGGCCAAGAGCCTGATCAAAACCTTTGACTACCCACGTCTAGGCCCCGGCATGATGTGGGAGCGCTGCCAAGAGCTACTGATGGCCCAGGGGGCAACGGTGCAATTAAATACTGAGATCCTGAGCATTGAGCACCAGGGCACCTTTGTCACTAGGGTATTGGCTAAACAGGTTGATCCCGATGGGATACTGCCCGATCGCACCTTAGAGCTAACTGGCGATCACGTTATCAGCTCAATGCCAATTTCTGCCCTCGTGCACCAGCTTGACCCGCCACCACCACCGGAGGTACTGGCCGCAGCGCGGGGGTTAAAGTATCGCGATTTTTTAATTGTCTCGCTGATCATCAACCAGGCCGACCTGTTTCCCGATAACTGGCTTTACATTCACAGCCCTGAGTTTAAGGTGGGCCGCATCCAAAACTTTAAGAACTGGAGTCTGGCTATGGTACCGGATTCAAGCAAAACCTGCCTTGGTATGGAGTACTTTTGCAGCGAGGGCGATGCGCTTTGGCAGCTGCCTGACGAAAAGCTGATTGAGCTGGCATCGCAGGAAATTGCCCGCCTGAGCCTCGGGGTACAGCTCAGCGATATTGAAGATGGCTGTGTGATTCGCCAGCACAAAGCCTACCCGGTGTACGACGGTGACTATCGGCAGCATTTGCAGGTGCTGCAAGACTACATTGAAACCTTTGAGAATCTGCAAACCGTCGGTCGAAACGGCATGCACCGCTATAACAACCAGGATCACTCCATGCTGACAGCGCTGCTGGCCGCCAAAAATACCCTCGGAGAAGACCATGCTCTGTGGGATATCAATGTGGAGCGCTCTTACCACGAAAACTTTACCGATCAGGAGTGGGCCAAACGGCGGCAAACCTCTGCTGGTCAGACTCAGACGGCCCAACCGTTGTCGGGGGTTGTCTGAGATCGCTGACAGGTTTCTCGTAGATGCCACTGGCGCCTACAGATGACGCTACAGAGCTACACCTGGGCTGGCACAATCGTCAAAGAATTGTAGAAAAACGGTCTAGCCTCTCTAGGGAGGATAAATCTAGCAACCAGAAAACTCTACAGGAACAGCTAAGAGATAGTCTCTGTCGAGACAGGGCTTTTTTAATTGAAGTAGTGTATTTTCCTTAGACATCCCGCACGTTGCCTGAATTTTGATCGCTATGGCTATACAGCAGCGGCAATCGTCGTCTCAAGAGTTGAACTTGAGCGCCTCTAAAGTCCATCTTCAGCAGCGATCGCTGCGGTCCAGCCTGATTACTTTTAGCTCGCAACCGCTCAAGCTGCTGATTGGCATTGGCACAACCTCAATACTGGCGCGCTTGCTTACTCCAGCAGATTTTGGCCTGGTGGCTATGGCTCTACCCTGGTTTGCCCTGGTGGAGAGCGTCAATTCACTGGGCTTAGGGACGGCCACCATGCAGCGATCGCAGCTGGATCACGAGCAGGTCAGCACCGTTTTTTGGCTCTCCTTGGGTGTTAATGCTCTGCTGCTGGTCGGGCTGCTGCTGTCGGCTCCCGCCTTTGCCTGGTTCTACCAGGAAACCCGACTCATCCTAATTATTCCTGTCATGACGCTGGGCATGGCCAGCCTGTTTGTTTCGTGTCAACACCAGTCGCTGCTGGCCAGGCAGATGCGGTTTGGCCTGCTCACCGCGATCGAGGTGGGCAGTCTGGCGCTGGGAGCAGGGGTGGCACTGCTGGCTGCCCTGGGCGGCTGGGGGTATTGGGCTTTGGTACTGCAGTTGGTCACGTATCAAGTTAGTCAGAGTTTGAGTTACTGGTTGGTGTGCCGCTGGCGACCAGCTGGACTGAGAACGCTGATGCAGCTGAGTCAGGCTACCCGCCACGAGACTCGCAAGATGCTGTCTTACGGAGCAAACCTGAGCGGCTTTCACCTAATTAACCGGGTGGGCATGGAGATGGACCGGGTGCTGGTGGGTTATTTCAATGGGGCCAGCGCCCTAGGGCTTTATTCGGTCGCTTCTAGCTGGGCTTACTTTCCGTTCAACCAGGTATACCTGCCGCTGATCAATGTGGCTGTTTCTAGCCTTAGTCGGGCCACGGATGAGGCTGACCAGTACCGCAGCCAGAGCCGACAGATTTTGATTTTGATGTTTGGCCTATGTTTGCCCGCGCTGGCCTTTTTAGGTGTGTCTGGGCAACAGCTGCTGCTGCTGCTGCTGGGAGATCAGTGGATCGCATCGTTCCCGATTTTTCGAGTCTTGGTGCTGGCGGTGTTTGTCAGCGGCTTTTACCGAGTGACAAAGTGGATCTATCTGTCGATGGGGCAAACTCACCGTCAGCTGAGGTGGAGCGCTTTACACACGCCGGTGGTCGTGGCCGCCGCCGCCGTTGGAACCTATTGGGGGCCGCTGGGGGTGGCCTGGGGTATTACCCTGGCGGCTATGGTTCTGACCTACCCTGCGATCGCGTTCTGTCTCCGTGAGACACCCCTAACTATGGGAGATTTCGTTGGTGCTGTGTGGCGTCCGACGATCGCATCCCTAACGGCGGCGGGGCTTTTGGTAGCCAGTCAGGTGCTCTTCAACTTTTCGGCCCAGGCCGTGATGTATTTAGCACTCAGTGCATCCCTGTTTGGTGGTGCCTATGTTGGCAGCTTTATTCTTTTGCCCGGTGGCTGGCAAGCGGTGCGCAATGCCTACAACGCCTTGAACATGCTGGTCTCAAACCGGGTTGATCAGTAATTCATCAAACTCAGAAAAAATAGATGGAGTGCAAACTCCCATCCTTTTTAGGATAAACCTGCGCGGGTTGGTTGCGGATACCGAGGTCGGCATGGCTAAATTAGCGTACGATAGCGAGGCTACCCCTCACCCTAGCCCGCTCTCAAAGGAAGAGGGAGTCAGAGTTTAGTCCTGTTCTTTTCAGGGAGAAGGGCTGGGGAGGAGGGGGCAAATATACTCGGAGAAACGCCCTAAATTCATTGGTATACCCTTGATGTGCGGGGGTAAATGACCTTTAACCCCCGCAGGGTATCCGTTTTAGGATCTAGGCGTCGTCTAGGGCCGTGATGCCCGGCAGCTCTTTGCCTTCGAGTAGCTCCAGGCTAGCGCCGCCGCCGGTGGAAATGTGGCTCATTTTCTCGGCCACGCCCACTTTTTCAACCGCCGCTACTGAGTCGCCGCCGCCAATGATGGTGGTGACGCCCTGGTCGGTCAGCTCGGCCAGGGTATGGGCGATCGCCTCGGTGCCCGCCGCAAACTTGTCGAACTCAAACACGCCCATGGGGCCGTTCCAGATCACCGACTTGCACTGCTTGAGGGCATCCTGGAACACCTTCACCGAGTCGGGGCCAATGTCGAGGCCCATCCAACCGTCGGGAATGGCCTCAATGCTGACGGTTTGGCTGCTGGCATCGGGGGCAAAGTTGTCGGCTACCACCACATCGGTGGGCAGCAGCAGGTCTACGCCTTTTTCCTTAGCTTTGGCTTCGAGGGATTTAGCCAGCTCCAGCTTATCTTCTTCCACCAGCGACTTGCCGACAGCTAGCCCCCGCGCCTTATAGAACGTGAAGATCATGCCGCCGCCGATCAGCAGCTTGTCGACCTTGTCGAGCAGGGTCTCGATGACGCCAATTTTGCTGGAGACCTTGGAGCCACCGATAATGGCAGCCAGGGGCTTTTTGGGATTTTCGATCGCCGCCTGTAGATACTGCAGCTCTTTCTCGATCAGGTAGCCCGCTACTGAGGGACTGAGGTACTCGGTCACCCCAGCGGTGGAGGCGTGGGCCCGGTGGGCGGTGCCAAAGGCATCGTTCACGTAGAGGTCAGCGTTGGCGGCTAGCTGCTTGGCAAACTCGGGGTCGTTGGCCTCTTCGCCCGCGTAGAAGCGGACGTTTTCGAGCAGCGCGACCTGGCCGTTCTCCATCCCCCCAACGGCGGCGGCCACATCGTCACCGATGCAGTCGTCGCACTTGATGACTGTCTGACCCAGCAGCTCGCTCAGCCGCTCAGCCACGGGGGTCAGTCGCATGCTGTCGACCACCTGGGCCTTGGGACGACCAAAGTGGCTGGCGAGAATGACCTTGGCCCCTTTGCCGGTAAGGTCTTGAATGGTGGGCAGGGCGGCCCGAATGCGGGTGTCGTCGGTAATCTTGCCCTGATCGTCGAGGGGCACGTTGAAGTCGGCTCGTACCAGTACTCGCTTACCCGAAACGTCGGCTGCCGACAGGCTCGCCACCGATTTTTTAGTCACTGTAATATACCTCCTAAAACGGGTTAAAACTCTGTATTTATTACGTTATGCAGCGTATGGGTAGCAGCAGCCTCAACCTTGACTAAGGTAGATTTGAGGCGGATGATGCAGCTCGACCCCAGGGCTGGATCTGTCGTAATATTTACTGACTGCCGCCCCATTTTACCGGAGTGTGAGTTCCCTTCGATACGCCATGTTCAAGACGGTTTTATTTCCTATCGACATGAGTTCTGAGGCGCAGCAGGCGGCTCCTAAGGTGGCGGAACTGGTGAAAACCCACCAGAGCCGACTCATTTTGCTGTCAGTAGTCGAACCGAGTACTCCTGAAAACCCCCAGCCTGCCAGGCAGTCGTCGCCTGAGGCGGTGGCCCAGCTGTTGGGCAAAGCCAAAGCACTATTCTCGTCCCAGGCCATTGAGGCCGACGTGATGGAGCGGGAAGGCCAGCCCGCCTTTGTGATCTGCGACGTAGCCGACGAACTCAATGCCGAGTTGATCGTGATGGGCTGCCGAGGCGTAGGTCTAATCGAAGATGTGCAGAACGAGAGCGTCACCATGCGGGTGATCAACCTGTCGCCCTGCCCGGTGTTGATTATTCCCTAAGGGGGAGTGGTAGGCGGGTGGATGGGTAGCGCGTAAGGTGAGCATTGCCCACCAACATCTCTAGCCTCACTCAGCTTGCCCTGGCCCAGCTATCGCTGTAGGCATCGAAGCCGGTATAAATGTGATAGATATCGTGGCTGATGGCGGTGCGCTGACGTAGCCATTCATGGTTGACTGCGTCTGTCATGAAGGGTTCAGGGTCAAAGGAGTTTCTTGAACTGGTGCATTTCTGCGCGATGACCTGAGCCTCGCCCTTTGACGTTATGCGCCCTACGATTGCTAAAGAGATCTACCCATTCACCCGCCGACCCACCCACCCCCTCTACCCTATGTCCACTCCTGAAATTCAGTGGTACCCCGGCCATATCGCCAAAGCCGAAAAAGCCCTAGTCGACCAGCTCAGCCGGGTCGATGTGGTACTGGAGGTGCGTGATGCCCGCATTCCGGTATCCACGCGGCACCCCAAGGTGGATGTTTGGGTGGGGGAGAAACCGAGGGTGCTGGTGCTCAATCGGGTCGATATGATTTCAAAGGACGCTCGTACCGCCTGGGAAACTTGGTTTCGCCAGCAGGGGGAGGTGCCCTACTTCACCAATGGGCAGCAGGGGGATGGCGTAAAGGCGATCGCCAAAGCGGCCCAAACCGCAGGCGATGCCGTCAACCAGCGCCGCCAGGTCCGGGGCATGAAACCACGGCCCATTCGGGCGGTGGTGATCGGGTTCCCCAATGTGGGTAAGTCGGCGCTGATCAACCGACTGCTGAACCGCAAAGTGGTCGCCAGTGCCCGCCGGGCCGGCATTACCCGCCAGCTGCGGTGGATCCGCCTCTCAGGCGATCTCGATTTGCTTGATGCGCCAGGGGTGATTCCCTCCCGGATGGATGACCAGGCCGCGGCCATAAAGCTGGCCATTTGCGACGATATTGGCGAAGCCTCCTACGATACCCAGCGCACGGCGGCGGCGTTTTTGGATTTACTCAAAGGTCTACAGCAGACCAGCGCCCCAGACCAATATCTAGAGATACTGCAAGCTCGCTACGGCGTAGCCCTGACTAACCACACGGGAGAAGGCTTTGTGATCGAGGTTGCGGCCCAAAAATTTCAGGACAATACCGAGCGCACCGCCAAGCGCATTCTCAATGACTTCCGCACTGGGCTGCTGGGAGACTGGGTGCTAGAGTGGCCCCCAGCACTATAGCTCCAGTCCAGTCCAGGGCGGCGCGACCTGTTGCTGGGGCCAAGCCTGTTCGGCTTTACCTGGGAAAATGGCAAAAATGGCAGAGGATTGCTCTCCCCTGCCATTGTCATAAATTAGGTAGATGAACTGGCCTCTTACCAGCGAGAAAATTCTCGGTTGCCGCCATCTCTGCCGCCGCCGCCGCCGCCGAAGTTGCCGCGGGAACCACCACCACTGGGACGCTTTTCCTTGGGGCGAGCCTTGTTGACCCGCAGCTCGCGGCCCATCCACTCAGCGCCATCGAGGGCTTCGATAGCCGCGTCTTCGTCAGCTTCCTTTTCCATTTCAACGAAAGCAAAGCCCCGGGGGCGGCCTGTTTCGCGATCGGTGGGTACCGTTACTCGGCTAACGGCGCCGTACTCGGAGAAGACTTCGGTGATGTCTCCTTCCGTAGCATTGTAGGCAAGGTTTCCTACATAAATCGACATGGCACAACTCCAAATTAGACATGTGATGTAGACAAGTTCGATTCGGAGTGGTACACACCGATTACCCGAAAACTGAGATCAGACTGTGATTAACCAGCCTACCGAAAGCCAAACATGTTACCCGCCTACTTTAGCATAAGGTTTCTGAAGATTAATGCTTCTGTAACACTGTGTCAGCAGCGTTTGTAGCCCCTGAGACAGGGGCTTTCTCTAAGTTTTGTAACACCCGAATGTGCGCCAGCGGTAGGGTAATTGTCAGCGTCGGCCGTAGAAGGAAACTTCGACATCGGCACACCACCCAGCCGCTAAGTTTTCGTATAAGAAAACGCGCTCTACTCGGTAGTACACGCCATCCCTAAAAACGCAGTCGCCGATGCGCGGAATGATGGAGTAAGTGGCAAACCACAGGGCATCTTTAAGGGGGGCCTTGGAGCTAGCGCTGCTCGCGGCTAGATAAAACACTTGAACCTTAAACCCTCGACCGGAGCTGGCAGAGGTAGAGGAAGGACTTTCGCTGCTTTTGCCAGACGTTTTTTTAGTGGCCACAGAGTTGGCGCCACAGAATTGGCGATTGTAGAGTACAGGTGCTTTGAGGAGCGATTGCACCAGTAGTCTATCAAGAGTGGCGGGGCAAGAGTAGGCGAGGGCGGCCTGAGGGATGGTTGGCGGTTAGGGTTCAAGATGGCGGGGGGTAGGATGGCCGCAGAACTTACACTTGAACCCTCTGGGCTTGCTTCTGGCCCTGGTTTTAGCTATTGCCGCAGCGCTTGAGGGCGGCGACCATCTGCTGGCGCACGGCGGTAGCCCACTGGTCAAATTCAATATCGGGGCGATCGCTTTTCTCGAAAGTAGCTCCGCGTCCCTGGGTTGTTCTGTCCTGCGTCATGGTTATGTCCTCTACGGCGTCTTTGCGTTCTCCTTACCTATTCATTATTCCCTGAGGCAATCGCCCCAGGCTATATCTGCAGGTAGGGATCTCATTACTTCATTAAGCG
>JBARVK010000498.1:0-4728 GCA_049646225.1 Nodosilinea sp. | reverse complement strand
CTCTTGGCTGTCTCGAAAGAGAACGATCGTCGATTGCAACTTCTCTTCTTGCTCTTGGTAGAGAACGATCGTCGATTGCAGCTTTTCCGATTGTTCTTGATAACGCGTCTGGCTTTCCTCTAGCTGTTGCGCCTTCTCGGCAGCCTGATCTTTAGCCTCATCCCGCTGCAATCGAGCAGTGTTTAGAAGCTGCTTGAGCTCTTTTGAGGATACGGACTCAGGTCGTTTCATAGGAGGATGCTGGACGGAGTTATCGTCGGATGAGGTACGTCTATCAGCTCGCCGCATGCCCAACCCTGGTAAACACCACTAAAGACAGAAGGATATTGTCTTCTTCAGGTTGAGGATGCCCGCATCCGGAAGCGAGGATTAAACCACCAAAGCAAAGTTTTGATAAAGATATCTAGAGCATCGGTACCCTAGTACGCTGAGGCGAAAGGTTAGGAGCTATTTCTGCATATCAGGAAGCCAGGGAGCTAGGGAGCCAAGCGCGCTAAAACGGTGGATATACTTCAGCCTTCGAATACTAGGGCTTATGCGTTGCCAGTGCTTTTAGGACAGCTGGCCCAATACAGCCCTAATTTTGCTGGACTAGTCTTGCTGAGTAGAAAACTGGCGCGCGCCGATCGCCGCCAGCACCGCCGCCACCACCACCAAAATAGGCACAGTAAACCAGGGAAACTCGGCCAGGGGCTGGTAGGCTGCCGCCCGCAGACCAATGGTGGTGTAGGTCAGCGGCAACAGGTAAACAATGACCTTAAGGGCGATGGGCAGGGTGCTGGGGTCGAAAAAGGTGCCACCCAAAAACGACATGGGTACGATCAAAAAATTGTTGAACAAGCCGACGCTCTCTAGAGATTTCACGTTGAGGCCAACGATGACGCCCAGGCCCGCAAATACGGCGCAGTTGAGCACCACCAGCAGCAAAAACAGCGGGTTGATAAAGCTCCAGAATCGCCCGGTGAAAAGAATTGCCACCAGAATCACCGAGCTTGCCGTCATCATGCCGCGCACAATGCCCGCCAGCATTTTGCCCAGGTGCAGGGCCAGGGGATGCACCGGGTAGAGCAGCATTTCTTCAAAGGTTTTGGTGAAGAGGCGATCGCCGCAAATCGAGAACGTGGTGCCGCCAAAGCTAATTACCATCGACGACAGCGCTACCATGCCCGGCAAAATAAACTCCAGGTAGTTGTCGCCGGCAGGGGGAGTTGTCACCTGGTCGATGGCGCTGCCCAGGCCCAGGCCAAAGGCCAGAATATAGATCAACGGCGACACCAGCCCCGAGGCCGCCACCTGGGGAATGCGCACCCGCAGGTCGAGCCAGTCGCCCCAGAACACGGTGAGGGTGTCAGCCCAGAGGGTATGCAGCGGTAGTGATGGAACCTGCTCCTGCCGGGAGCGGGAGAGAATGTTAGTCAAGGACGGCTCCTGCAATGTTTCTTAATAGCCTGTTATTAGCTTACGCCCTGACTAGGTGCAATGAAAGCGATCGCCGGGTATAGACGCGGAAACTGTATATATCCGTTGCGCTAAAGACACGAAACGTTAGACAAGGTTGTGAGCTGATCTCCAGCTTTTTAGCATAGAAGTATGCAGCGCTTTGCTCAGTTTATTGTCAAGAGAAGCATCGATATCTGGTTGTTTAGAGGTCTCACTGCAAGTCTTCTCTGGGGATGAATTGGCCGCACTGATGTTTGCGAGTACTCCTTTAAGGTGGCGACATGGTAGCTACGTCTGCGGTTCAACACGCTTCAAAACAGCGCGATCAGGAGCTGGTGCTCTGGCTCGATCGGGTACGGCTAGAGGATGTGCCCATTGTGGGCGGCAAAAACGCTTCCCTAGGTGAAATGATTCAGCAGCTGACACCAAAGGGGGTGCGGGTGCCCTCGGGGTTTGCCACTACCTCCTACGCCTACCGCTACTTTATTGAAAAAACCGGCCTCGATGCCCAGCTGCGCCAAGTGCTCAGCGGTTTTGACGTCAGCGATGTGAGCGAACTCCGGCGGCGGGGCCGAAAAGCGCGATCGCTGATTCTCAACGCCACATTCCCCAACGACCTCAAGGCCGCTATTCTCGATGCCTACCACCACATGTGCGAAACAGCAGGCCAGAACCTCTGTTTTGACGACGAGTCTTGCCTGGCCGACCACGCCTACACCGAAGTCGATGTCGCCGTGCGCTCCAGCGCCACCGCCGAAGACCTGCCCGACGCCAGCTTTGCCGGTCAGCAGGAAACCTATCTCAACGTCTACGGCGACCAGGCGGTACTGATTGCCTGCAAAAAGTGCTACGCCTCGCTATTTACCGATCGCGCCATTTCCTACCGCTCGACCAAAGACTTCGACCACTTTGAGGTGGCCCTCTCCGTCTGCGTTCAGCGCATGGTGCGCTCAGACCTCGCCACCTCTGGGGTGATGTTCTCGATCGATACCGAAACCGGCTTTCAGAATGCCGTGCTGCTTACCGCTGCCTATGGCCTGGGCGAAAACGTGGTGCAGGGCAGCGTCAACCCCGACGAATACGTGGTGTTTAAGCCCACCCTCAAGAGCGGCCACGCCCCCATCCTCAGCAAGCGGCTAGGCACCAAGTCGCTGCGCATGGTCTACGACACCACCGGCACCGAGCTGACCAAAAATGAGACGGTACCCCTGAGCGACCAGGCCCGTTTTGCCATCGACGACGACGACATTTTGCAGCTGGCCCACTGGGCCTGCACCATCGAAGACCACTACACCGAGCTGCGCGGAACCTACAGCCCGATGGATATTGAGTGGGCCAAGGACGGCCTGACGGGCGAGCTGTTTATTGTTCAGGCCCGACCCGAAACGGTGCAGTCGCAAAAATCGGCGACCGAGCTGCGATCGTACATTTTGGAGGTGCCCGACGGGGCCGAACCCGTGGCTACAGGCCGCGCCGTGGGCGATTTAATTGGCCAGGGCGAGGCCTGCGTGATTTTGGATATCTCTGACATTGGGCAGTTTCGCCCCGGTGAAGTGCTCATCACCGCCCGCACCGACCCCGACTGGGAACCGATTATGAAGCAGGCTGGGGCGATCGTCACCGACCAGGGCGGGCGCACCTGCCACGCCGCCATTATTGCCAGGGAATTGGGCATTCCGGCGATCGTCGGCTGCGACAACGCCACCCAGGTGCTCACCACCGGAGAACCCGTCACCGTTTCCTGCGCCGAGGGCGAAGCAGGGGTGATCTATCGCGGCGAGCTGCCCTACCGGGTAGAAACCACCAAAATCGACAGCCTGCCCGAAACCCGCACCAAAATCATGATGAACGTGGGCAACCCCGAGCAGGCCTTTACCCTGGCTGCCCTGCCCAACGATGGCGTTGGCCTGGCTCGGCTAGAGTTCATCATTGCCAACCACATTCAGGTGCATCCCCTGGCTCTGCTCAACTTTAATCAGCTGCCAGACGGCGGCGAAAAGCGCCAGATTCAAAAGCTCACCGCCCTCTACGACCACAAACCCGACTACTTCGTCGACAAGCTGGCCCAGGGGGTGGGCACCCTGGCCGCCGCCTTTTACCCTAAACCCGTGGTGGTGCGGCTGTCCGACTTCAAGAGCAACGAGTACGCCCACCTGCTGGGGGGCAGCACCTTTGAGCCCCACGAAGAAAACCCGATGCTGGGCTGGCGGGGTGCCTCCCGCTACTACGACGAGCGCTACCGCGACGGCTTTGCCCTGGAATGCCACGCCCTCAAGCGCGTGCGCAACGACATGGGCCTGACCAACGTCATTCTCATGGTACCCTTCTGCCGCACCCCCGACGAGGGCCGCTGGGTGCTAGACGAAATGGCCAAACACGGCCTGGTGCGCGGCGAAAATGGCCTGCAGGTCTACGTCATGTGCGAGCTGCCCAACAACGTCATTTTGGCCGACGAGTTTAGCCAGATATTCGACGGGTTCTCGATTGGCTCCAACGACCTGACTCAGCTAACCCTGGGGCTCGATCGTGACTCGTCGCTGGTGGCCCACCTGTTCGATGAGCGCAGCCCTGGGGTAAAACGCATGGTGCAGATGGCGATTCAAACCGCGAAGGAAAACAACCGCAAGATCGGCATCTGTGGCCAGGGGCCAAGCGACTACCCCGAGTTTGCCCGCTTTTTAGTCGAGCAAGGGATTGATTCGATCAGTCTTAACCCCGACACGGTGATTAAAACCCGTCTAGAGATTGCCGATATGGAGCAGCAGATGGGTTGAGGGACGGCCAACTTCCAGGGTTGTGGAAGCACCCTGAAAGTCTCTGACACAAAATTCGATCTGGCAAATCCTGATTCATCATCAGGAACTCCGTAGGGGCGCAGCATGCTGCGCCCCTACACATCGGGTGCGACCAATTCTACGATCGCCTCCCGCGTCTACGGGTCATCACGGCGATGTACTCGCCACTGCGCCCGGAGGGCATGGGGTCTGACCAGGCCACTTTGTCGCTGTAGCCCATCGCCACCAGTCGGCCAATGGCATCAATCACTGCGCCGTAGTCGCCCAGCAGAATGTGCCGCAGGGTTTCTTGGCGGTAGGTGGGTAGGGTAAACGGTACGGGGGACTCATCCTCCGAGGTGGGTTCTAAAAACATACGGGTCTCCGTTTTCACTAAAGAAAACGGGGAACTATCCAGATCCCTCTTGTTCTCTGGGCGATGACGCCAGAGATGTGGTGAAGCAAGAGACGGAACTACAATGATTCCAGTCATCTCAACTTACCTGGCTTAAGG
>JBARVK010000497.1:0-2161 GCA_049646225.1 Nodosilinea sp. | reverse complement strand
CCCTACGACTTAATTGTGCTAGATATCGATCTGCCGGGCCTAAATGGGGTTTTGCTCTGTCAGCGGTTGCGCCAGCGGGGCTACGCCGGGCCGATTTTACTGCTGACGGGGCGCAGCAGCAGCACTGACAAGGTGCGCGGCCTCAATGCCGGGGCCGATGACTACCTGGTCAAGCCCTACACCCTGACCGAGCTAACCGCTCGCATCCGCGCGCTACTGCGGCGTCCGCCCACGGTAAAGCCTCTCAGCCTGGGGTGGGGAATGCTACAGCTCGACCCCAATG
Source organism: Nodosilinea sp. (assembly GCA_049646225.1). GTDB lineage: Bacteria > Cyanobacteriota > Cyanobacteriia > Phormidesmidales > Phormidesmidaceae > Nodosilinea. The sequence goes on along the minus strand of JBARVK010000497.1, from coordinate 1,878 downwards.
CGGCGCAGGTGACGGTGGCCAACCAGCCAGTAACGCTCTCCCCCAAGGAGTACGGCCTGCTGGAGCTATTTTTACGCTACCCAGACCGCATTTTCAGCAACACGGTGCTGCTAGAGCGGCTGTGGAGTGCTGACGAAACCCCCGGAGAGGAGACTATTCGTACCCACATTAAGCGGCTGCGGAGCAAGCTCAAGCGGGCCGGCAGCGATGATGTGATTGAGAATGTCTACGGTATGGGCTATCGACTCCGGCCCCTCCCAGCTAAAACCCTAGCCGCCCTTGGGCCGCCACTCGGGCGCACTACCGAAGGCACCCCTAGCCGCACCGACGACATCGAGCCCCTCTCCGAAGCCATCGAGCTTCGGGAAACCGGGCCAACGTTAGACCAGCAGATTGTACAGGCGACGGCGCGGGCAGCGGCGATCGCGGCCTTTGATCGATTTCGGCCCGCCATTGACGATCGCCTAGCGGCCCTGCACCAGGCCACCGCTGCCCTGGAGTCGGGTCATCTGCCCGAGACGGTGCGGGCTGCCGCCCAATCGGCAGCCCACAAGCTGGCCGGGTCGCTGGGCCTATTTGGATACGGAGCAGGATCGCACCTGGCGCGCCGCCTCGAAGACTGGCTACACCACCCTAATCTGACCGAGGGGCCGGTTTTTTTGGCCCTCGTTGACCAGCTGCATCAGCAGCTGCGGGCTAGCCCTAGCTTAGAGACAGCAGCATCAGAGCTAGCCGCTGCCCCAGACCCGCCGCTGCCCCAGAGAGATCGATCGGGGGACGATCGCTATCGGGTACTGGCCATTGACGATGACCCCACAATTCTGGATCAGCTCCAGCGTTTGCTGCCCCCCAGGGGTCTGGATGTAGTCCCCCTACAGGACTCCCGCCAGGTGTGGGGCAGTCTGGCAGCCAGCCCCCCTGACCTGGTATTGCTTGACCTCGATATGCCTTACCTAAGCGGGCTTGACCTCTGCCGTCAGCTCCGCCAGTGCAATCGCTGGCAAACGCTGCCAGTCGTATTTCTCACCGCCAGTCGAGATCCCGCTACTGTCGACCAGCTCTACCAGAACGGGGCCGATGATTATCTCCCCAAACCCATTCTGGAGCCAGAACTGGTCACTCGCTTGTTTCACCGCCTAGAGCGGGCCAAGCTGCTGCAAACCCTGGCCGGTACCGATCCTGCCACCGGCCTAGCCAACCGCCAGCAGGGCACCATCACCCTAGACCTGCTGCTGCACCTGGCCCAGCGCTACGGGCAGACCCTCAGCCTGGTGCGGGTCGAGGTTGACCATCCCCCTGGGACAGCCCAACCCCTCCTGGCACCTCTGGGCTCAGCTCTAATAGGACAGCTCCGCAATGGCGATGCGATCGCCCGCTGGAGCCAGTCAGAAATTCTAGTCGGCATACTCGATACCGATTTGGCTATGGCTCAGGCGCAGCTACAACCTGCCCTGGAGTCGGTTTTAGCGGCAGCGATCGCTACAGAGCCAGGGAACTTTGATCTGTACCTCAGTGGGGCCACCTTTCCCGAGGACGGCGACGGCCTCGCCGAGCTCTACCAGCGGGCCTGCCAGCGACGGCGATCGATCGGGCCTACCCATCCGCGAGGACAGCCCGCCTCGAGCTAATCCTAACCCTGGCTCATCTCACCCCTACGATCGCCCCCATTGCAAGGACATTTTCCCATGACCATCAAACGCATTTTAATCATTGATGACGAAGCCGACGTGCGAGAGATTGCCAAGCTGAGCCTGGAAATTACCCGACAGTGGGATGTGACAACCGCCGCGTCGGGAGAAGAGGGTGTCAGACTGGCCTCAACCCAGCACCCCGACGCCATTTTGCTTGACGTGGTCATGCCCCAGACCGATGGTCTAA
>JBARVK010000496.1:0-2878 GCA_049646225.1 Nodosilinea sp. | reverse complement strand
GGGTAATTTTCGCCGCCGTGCCGCTGAGGAAAACCTCGTCGGCAATTAGCAGCTCTGACTTATCGACCGGGCGCTCGACTACCTCAATGCCCAAGTCGCGGGCCAGGGTGAGAATACTGTCGCGGGTAATGCCTTCGAGAATATCCTGCTCGTAGCCGGGGGTAATCAGTTTGCCGTGGCGCACAATAAACACGTTCATGCCCGAGGCTTCGCTCACCTTGCCCTGGGAGTTCATCAAAATCGACTCGTCAAAGCCCGACTCAACGGCCTCGGTTTTGGCCAGCGACGAGGTAATGTAGGCCCCGCTAATTTTGCCGCGCAGGGGCAGGCTGCGGTCTTCTTGCCGGTACCAGGAGCTAATCCGGCAGGTGACCCCCTCGGGGGACAGGTAATCGCCCAGCTCTAGGCCATAGACAAAAAAGCTTTTTTCAACATTGTGCAGCCGGGGCGAAATGCCCAGGTCTGAGGTGTAAACAAAGGGGCGAATGTAGAACGATTTATCGGGGCTGTTTTTGCGGACAAAATCTGTGATGACGGCCTGAATTTTGTCGGCGGGCAGGTCGTAGTTGAGCAGCCGAGCGCTGGTGCTGAGCCGCTGGCAGTGGCGATCGAGCCGAAACAGCAGGACGCGATTTTTGCCGCTGGGGTCGGGGATGCCGCGCAGACCACCAAAGGCCCCGGTGCCGTAGTGCAAGGCGTGGGTGGCAATAGACAATTTAGCGTCGTTAAAGTCGCAAAACTGGCCTTCAAAGTAGGCGATGGGTAAGAAATTGTGCATGGCTACGGCTGGGCAAAATTCGGCATCTTACAAGGATAGACCCAATCTACGGCCTTATTGAGTTACCGATCTTCAAATTGGCCGCCGATGGGGTCAGGAGAGTCTGTAATAGGGCTGCCGCTATCGGTAGTATCGTTGGGCGGCTGTACTGTAGGGGCGCATGGCGTGCGCCCAGAGGTATCAGGGGTAACCAGGCAAGATTTGGTATTAGACGTTTTGGGGAACGGGTTTGGGACACTGGTGCAGGTCTAATACTGAATCCTAACTGCATGCCCCCGGTTTGTAGGGGCGTAGCATGCTACGCCCCCACGAGGTTCCTGATTATGAATCGAGGCTGATTAAATCGGATTTTGTATAAGGCCTCTACTCCGGCATCATGATCAGGTGCACTGGGTCGAGGCGAATGTTCCAGGGCAAGGGACGATGGCTGAGCAGTTTCCACTTTTCTCGATAGACTTCGGCCTGGAGGTGATAGTCCTGGGGCGAGTTTGGGGGGCTGTGCAGCTTGATGTAGAGGGTTATGCGATGCTGGGTTTCACTGGTAGTCGCGATCCAGCCGGGGAAGGTGTTGCCCTGGTCAGGGTGGCGAGGAAAACGAATGTGGTGAGCGCGAATGCCCACGACGGTGAGACCAGCCGGAATGGGATCGATTACCGCTAGGGAGCAACCCCAGTCCACGGCCTCAATATGGGTTGGGGCGGCTGGGTTTGAAGCGGCGCGGGAGAAATTTTTGCACTCCGTAACTCGGGCGACTTCAACGGTAGGGGGGCGGGCAAAGATGTCTTTTCGGGGGCCTTGGGCCAGCAGGCAGCCCTTTGAGAGCACCAGCAGATCGGGGCAGACGCGATAGGCTTCTTCGAGCTTGTGGGTGATGAATAGGGCTACCCCTGGGTACTGGCTGAGGACGCTGATCAACAACTGCTCAATCTGGCTGCGAAGGTAGGTATCGAGGGCCGAGAGCGGTTCGTCGAGAAGCAGAATATCGGGCTGAATTGCCAGCGCTCGGGCCAAGGCTACCCGCTGCTGCTGACCGCCGGAGAGCTGACTGGGGTAGCGATCGCCCAGCCCCACCAGCCCCATCTGCTTTAAATAAGTGATCACGTTTGTTACCCGCTGGGGCTTAGGCACTGCGGCCATGCCAAAGGCGATGTTTTGGGCCACGGTGAGGTGCGGAAACAATGCATAGTTCTGAAAAACCAGGCCGACCTTGCGATCGCGACTGGGCAGATTAATGCCGGCTTCAGCATCGAACAGCACCCGCCCGTTCAGCACAATCGTTCCCCGTGTGGGGGTCTCTAGCCCAGCAATGCAGCGCAGGGTCATGCTCTTGCCCGACCCCGATGCCCCCAGCAGACCAAGGGGTTTCTGCCCAGCTCTAAAGCGAATCTTGAGGTCAAAGCCGGGGATTTGCTTTTCAATGTTGACGCGCAGTGTGGGGGGCGCGCCAGCGGAGAGCAAACAACTGGGCTCGTCGGGCGTTAGTATCGCAGTGGAAAAGGCCTGGAACTGGGTTGTCAACCGGCCAAAATAAACGCCGTTAAAGCAGCGCTGGGCCAGCCAGCTATGTCTCTGAGGGGTGGTGAATGGGCGGCGATCGCCCCGATTTAACCCCGCGATCACCGCCAGAGAAAGGCCCACCATCACGATTACCCAGGCCAGGGCTACCGACATCCGCCCCGCCTCTGCGGCAAAAAAAATGGCGATGGGCATGGTCTGGGTGACGCCGGGAATACTGCCCCCCACCATCAGCGTCGCGCCAAATTCTCCCAGGGCTCGGGCAAAGGCCAAAATCGTCCCGGCCAGCAGCCCGGGCCAGGCCAGGGGCAGCAGCAGTTGCCAAAAAATCCGCCAGTCCGATGCGCCCAGGGTCTGGGCCGCGCTGACTAGAGTCAAATCGACCTGTTCAAAGGCGCTCAGCACGGTCTTGTACATCAGCGGAAAGGCCACCACCGTCGCCGCAATCACCGTCGCCGCCCAGGTGAAAATCAGCGTTACCCCCAGCTGGCTGAGCACCTGCCCCACCGGCCCGTTTCTGCCCAGCAGCAGCAGCAGCAAAAAACCCACCACCGTGGGCGGCAGCACCAGGGGCAGCGTAAACAC
>JBARVK010000495.1:0-5234 GCA_049646225.1 Nodosilinea sp. | reverse complement strand
CCAGTGGACTGATCCAGGTACAGAACGGGGCGCAAATTCAGGCAGCGACTCTAGGGTTCGCGCCAGGGGGGCAAATTGATATTCGAGCGAATACGGTTGAGGTGACTGGAACTGGCACCAGCGCCCCCTTTGCCCCTAGTGCTTTAGTGACCTCTACCCTAGGAGATGCGGCGGCGGGGAACATCACCGTGACCACCAATACCCTGACGGTAGAGGCTGGGGCACGGCTATCGGCCTCCAGTAATGGAGCCGGTATGGGAGGATCTGTTCAGGTAACGGCGGCGGATCGGGTCACGTTAGCGGGCATTGGCCCAAATAGTGTCAGCGGCATTTTTGTAGAGGGTCGAGGCCTAGGAGCCGCTGGTACTGTGCAGGTGACCAGCCCTGTACTGCGGATGGACCAGGGCCAAATTGTTGCGGCGACGGTCTCGGATGACGGAGGCAACATTTTGCTGCGGATTCCTCAGGTATTGCTGCTAGACAACCAAGCGTTAATTTCAGCCTCCGCGGGTCGCGGCAGCGGCAGCGGTAACGGCGGCAACATAAATATTGACACCAGATGTTTGGTGGCTATTCCTGGCAGCGATAGCGATATTGTGGCCAATGCGTTTCTGGGGCAGGGGGGAAACATCCAGATTTCGGCCCAGGGTCTTTTACAAATTGGGCCGCGACCCGCGATCGCCGGTAACGGCACCAATGACATTGACGCCAGTTCGACCTTTGGACAAAACGGCACGGTGACGATTGCCCAGCCAGATAGTGACCCCAGTCGTGGTCTGGACGCAGCTGCTCCGGAGTTTGTGGATGTGTCTCAGCTAGTGGCCCAAGGCTGCCAGGGTGGGCAGTCGTCTCTCGCGGGGCGATTGACCGTCACGGGTCGGGGCGGTGTGGCCCTCGACCCTGGTACGGTGCCCAGTGCGGGCATGCCCTTTACTGACCTGGGCGAGGGCAGCCTAGCGATCGCCCCTGGCGAAGCGACCCTATCGAGCACCGCCCCAGATTCCCAGCCCCCCAGTCCCCCAGTGGAAGCCCAAGGCTGGATGGTCAATGACCAGGGTGAGGTCGTATTGGTGGCCCAGGCGTCGAGAGGCGAACTGGTGGCTAGCCGGGGAGCTCTCGGCCAGGGAGCAACGGCCAGCTGTGCCAGTCAGTTTTGATCTGAATCTACGTGGGGAAGGGGCAAGATTGTGGATAAACGGCTCAGGCTATCAAGACTTTGGGGTAAAGGCCAGCGCCGGCGCTGGGGGCAGCTAGTGATCAGCCTGCTGCTGGGGATTGTCATCACAGTGGGCTTACCACGGGCCGGATGGCGACCCGCAGCGGCGACAGCTGCCGCTGCAGTTCCAGCCCCCAGCGCCGGGGGAGTGGACTGGGAACACCGGGGAACCGTCCACTATCGAGAAGCCGTCTATCCCCAAGCGGCAGCGGCCTGGGAACAGGCGATTAGCCGCTATCGTGCGGAGGGAGACTGGATCGGACTGGCTCGCACCCTGGGCAACCTATCCCTGGCTCAGCAGCAGATCGGCCAGTGGTCAGCGGCCACTGCAGCCGTAGACGAGGCGTTATCGGTGCTGCAAACCCATGACGGGAACCACCAGCAGGCCAGACTCTGGGCTCAGGTACTCAATACTCAGGGAAGTCTTCAGTTTGGCCTGGGCCAGATGCCTGGGGCGATCGCCGCTTGGGAGGCGGCAGCGAAGGCCTATCGCATCGCCAATGACAGAGCAGGTGCCCTGGAAAGTCAGATGAATCTGGCTCTGGCCCTGAAGTCAGCGGGCTTCTATCAGCGAGCCGAAGAGCAGTTGGCGGCGGTTGTTGAACAGTTGCGCCCGCAGCCTGATTCGCCCCTGAAGGCCGCCGCCCTGCAGCGATGGGCCGATGTCCTGCGGCTGGTTGGTCGCCTAGACGCCGCCGAAGCCGCCCTCACCGAAGGTTTGACCCTGACCGAAACCTTGCACGCCGATGCCGAAAGGGCCGCAACCCTGCTGAGCTGGGGCAACACCAAACGCATTAGAGGAGATCAAGAGGCTGCCCAGGATTTCTACCAACAGGCGATCGCCTTAGCCCAGCGTCCGTCAGAAACTCGCATTCTTGCTCAGCTTGCCCTTTTAGATTTGCAGGTACAGCAGCAGCAGTGGCCGGAAGCCCTGACTCTTTGGCCTGCTCTGGCTAGGGATGTGCAACAGCTGCCTAACCACCATCAAAGCCTGTATCACCGTATCAACCTGGCCATGAGCTTGATTCACATCAATCAAGGCAACCGCGATCGTCCCCCGCTGGCGTGGCGTTCAATTGCTGAGATCTTGGCCACCACCGGGGGGCAGGCGGAGGAACTGGGCGATCGCCTAGGCCAGGCTTACGCCCTCGGTTATTTAGGCTCTATCTATGAACAGACTCAACAGTGGGAAACTGCCCAGGCCCTGACGGAGCAGGCGCTAGGCTTTGCCCAAAGCATGAATTCAGGAGAAGCGGCCTACCTTTGGCAGTGGCAGCTAGGGCGATTGCTGCAGGCTCAACATCAAGAAAAAAATGCAATTTTGGCCTACGGTGAGGCCATCGAGACCCTCAAATCGCTGCGCGGCGACTTGGCCACCAGCCAAGCTGATATTCAGTTTTCTTTCCGAAAAAACGTAGAGCCCGTCTATCGAGAATTCGTCAGTTTGCTGCTGGCTCCTGAGGCCAACCAGGCCCCGACGCCCGAAAGGCTAGCCCAGGCCCGCCAGGTGATTGAATCCCTCCAGCTGGCAGAACTCGATAACTACTTCCAGGAAGCCTGCCTACAGGGGCAGCCCGTAGCCATCGACCAGCTCGAAGCGAAATCCGCTGTGCTTTATCCGATCATCCTGGCGGATCGATTGGAGCTAATTTTAAGTCTCCCTGGGGGGGAGTTTCGGCATTACCGCAGGTCGATCGCTGAGGCCGACCTCAACCAGCTCGTTCGGCAGTTTCGCCAAAATCTGGTGATTCTGAGCCGTCGAGATTTTTTAACGCCAGCCCAGGATCTCTATAACCTGCTGGTACGACCGATGGTGGCCGACCTGCGGGAGCACGACATCGAAACCCTGGTCTTTGTCCTAGACGGTGCCCTCAAAAGCGTACCGATGGCGGCACTCCACGATGGCGATCGCTATCTGGTGCAGGAGTTTGCCATTGCCCTCAGCCCAGGCCTACAGTTAATTAGCCCGCAGCCCCTGCAGGGGGAGCAGCTTTCTATTTTGGCTGCGGGCCTGACGGAAGGTCGTCAGGGGTTCTCGCCCTTGACCTATGTGCAAACAGAAATTGACCTGCTCCGCACGATTCTACCGACAGGCTCCTTCATTATGGATGAGGCCTTTACGGGGAAGGCCCTGCAAGAGCGGATAGAATCTGCTCATTACCCCATCGTGCACATTGCCACCCACGGTCAATTTAGCTCAGAACGGGAGAACACGTTTTTACTAGCTTGGGATGACCTGATTCGGGTCAACGAACTGAGCGGCCTATTGCAAGACACCTCGATGACCTCGGGGGATGCGATCGAATTACTCGTCCTCAGCGCCTGTCAAACCGCCGCTGGCGATGATCAGGCCGCCCTAGGATTGGCCGGATTTGCGATTAAAGCCGGAGCACGCAGTACCTTAGCCTCCCTGTGGTCTGTGAATGATGCCGCCACCTCTGATTTGATGGCTGATTTTTACAGAGAGCTGATTCAGCCCCACACGACCCGGGCGGAAGCCTTACGTCAGGCTCAGCTAGAGTTCCTCAATAATCCAGCTACCCGCCATCCGTTGTACTGGGCTCCCTTTGTCATGCTGGGCAGCTGGTTGTAACTGGCTGTGGCCTTGAAGGCGAAGACTGTGCATCTGAGTCATGATAAGTGGGTCCAACCCCCGCGCCACCGATCCCATGCTGGTTCAACTTTTGCCGCTAGTTTTAGTCTGCTGCATCGGCTACGGGCTAAAGCGGGCTGGGGTGCTGGGGCCTGACGAAGCCAAAACCCTTGCCCTGTTGCTCACCCATCTGGCGCTGCCTGCGGTCATTCTCAAGGCCCTAGCGACAGCGACGATTACCCCTGACCTGATTTATTTGCCGCTATCGGCGCTGGTGGTGGTGCTGGGCCTTACCCTGATGAGCTGTTTAAGCCTGCGCTGGCTGCGTTGGGATCGGGCCAAGGCCGGAGCCTTGATGACAACGTTTCCGACGTTTGAGGGCGGGGCGGTGGGCTATCCGCTCATGCTACTGACCTTTGGCGAGGTCGGGCTGAGCCGCATTGTGCTGTTCGACCTGGCCCAGGCAATCTATTTATTGACGGTGGTGTACTGTCTTTCAGCCTGGTTTGGGCAGGCGGGGGTAACGGCGCGGGCGGTGGCGACAAAGCTCGGGCAGACGCCGTTCTTTTGGGCTATTTTGCTGGGGCTGACGATGAATGTCCTCGGTATCCGTCACGGGGTAATACTGAGCCTGCTGGATATTGTCGGCAGCAGCTTTTTACTGCTGGTGCTGCTGCTGCTGGGCCTGGAGTTTGAGGTGCAGGTGGCGGGGGGCGGGTTGTACCTATTGGTGGCGATGGCCAAAGTTGGCGGTGGTTTGGGCTTGGGCTGGGTGGCTGTGACAACCTTTGGCCTGCATGGAGTTGAGCGGGCGGCGGTGCTGGTGGGTGCGGCGCTGCCGCCCAGTATGCTAACGCTGTTTTTTACCCAGGAGAATGGCCTCGATACCCGCTTTGCGATCGGATTCATTTCGGTGGCGATACCGCTCTACCTGGCGGTGATGATGCCGCTGCTGGCGCAGATGGCCTCCTAAGCGGAGGTTAAGAGGGGGGGTGAGAGGGTTGAAACTGTGGGACGTTCTTTGCGGAATCGGTTCTGTCTACTTTGTAGCTCACTTTGGCAACGCTAAAGTTGAGTCATCCCGCCCCCTGATATACGTATCAAGGGGCGGGTTTTTATCAGCGTCCTGTCACTCTTTTTCCCCACTCCGCCCAGCATTGCCACCTGATTAGATTTAGAAGCCGCTATCCTAGATAAGCTGAGTTTTTAAGGGCTACGCAGTGCAAACCCCAGACCCCATTCATGTGATCGGCGGCGGGCTGGCCGGGACCGAGGCCGCCTGGCAAATTGCCCAGGCGGGGGTGCCCGTGGTGCTGCACGAAATGCGTCCGCAGAAAAAATCCCCGGCCCACCACAGTGAACATGTGGCTGAGCTGGTGTGCAGCAACTCTTTTGGGGCGATGTCGAGCGATCGCGCCTCGGGCC
>JBARVK010000494.1:0-2599 GCA_049646225.1 Nodosilinea sp. | reverse complement strand
TCTGCTAGGCGCTCTAGGCCGCCGCCGTCGGTGGTGAGGGGCGAGCCATCATCACACCAGGGTTGCAGGTGTGACCAGCGGCTGTAGCCCAGGGAGATGCGTAGGCCATCGACTTCGGCTATGAGGTGGCCCAGGTTTTCGCCACCAGTGGAGGGATGCGCAGCTGCAGCTGCTGCTGGGCCACGATAGTTGCGTCGAATGGGGCGCTCTCTAAGCATGGCAGTCACCTACCGCGCCGGGTTTCCAGTCAAGGGAGGGGAGCCAGCCCGAGCCTGTGGAAAACCCTTTCTCTCCCCCACACCCCCTCTCTTTCCCCCCGGATGGTAAATTTTTTAAATCAGAGGATTTCAAGTTACACACTTCATTTAGGGGGGTAAGACCTGTAACCCCTTGATTTTCCGTACTTTCTAGCGATTCTCTGATCTGCCGTAGAATGTCGCTCATATCGCCTGTATTGCCCTCTGGCTGGGGGGTTACAGGTCTTGGGAGTCGTTGTCGGGTTGCGGGGCCTGGCTGGGGTGGGGCGGCCTCGGTGGGGTGCCACAGGTAGCGGTATTTGTAGAGGGTGGTGGCGCTGCATTGTGCAAGCTCACAGAGGCGCTTGACCAGGGCTTTAATGCTGAGCCCCTCTAACTCTGCCCAAAAGCGCTCACAGGCTATCTTGATGCGGGCCTGGGCTTCGATCGCACGTTCAAAGCAAACATCTTCTAGGGTTTTGGCCTGGCGGGTGGGGGTGGTGCCCAGTGGCCAGTAGAACTTCTCGATCGCCCTGGCCCAGGCCATTGCTCTACGGCCAAGGTCGTTTTGGTGGCTGCTGTATTGAGAAAAGCCGGGGCTATCGATCGCGGTCTGCTGAATGTACTCGGCCAGGTCGTAGAGGCCGTGGCCCAGGAAGACTCTGCCATAGGTGCCGATCGCCTTGAGCATTTCATTAGTCTGGCCGTGGTCGGTCCAGCCTTCGTTAATAATGCGCTCTAGATCTTCTTTCCAGTCGGCCATTTTGCCTTTGGCGCGGCGGCCAAAGCGACGGCGGTTGCTGCGGGCCACACTCAGGGCTTCAGCTATTTCCTCATGGGCATTGCTCAGAATGGCGTTGTCCCAGAGGGCGAAGAAATAAGAGAGGTCGTAGCCCCTGGGCATGGGTTGCAAATCATCATCGAGCAGGTAGCTGCCGGTGCCGGGCTGCAGGGGGAGCCGGTGACCGTTGTACTCAAAAAATTCGCCCAGCCAGCGGCGACCATAGCTTTTCTCATTGGGGAAGGCTTCGAGCTGGCCAGGAGAGAGGCTGAAGCCCTGAGCCTCTAGCGCCTGCTTGATAGCGCAGGCCACGCTAAAAGTGGGGTAGGCCTGGGGCAGGGGGCAATAGATGTGTAGCCCGCCGCTCCAGCTGCTGCGTAGGGTTATGGTGCGGTTAATGCCGATGGTTTCTAGCGCGCCTTTGATGCTGCCGATCGCATCCATGTAAGGGCTGCCCGCATCGATGTCGATCATGGCGTAGCGGGTGGAGCTGCCGAACCGAACGCCGACTAAGGTGGCGGCATCTTGCCATCTGGTCCAGAGCACTCGGGGCTTGATGGGATATTTGTTGTTAGTCTTCCAGTCGGCCTCGGGGTCATCTGCGGGGCGCTCTATCCACTTCCAGGGATAGTCGAATAACGTACAAATGCGCTGCCCGTTGATGTCGGCGGGTAATGCTTTCTGTTTCATCGGCTAGAATGGCTCCTAAGTTTTTATGGTCAGTACGGCAAAGGCGATCGCTTAGGGGGCGATCGCCTTTTTTTTTGTGTCAATTTTCGGGCGGGGTTGGCTGAAACACTGGCCTTCTCCATGTTGTTGGGATAATTGGGGTTCACTCGGCGGCGTGCCGGGAAGCAATTCCGCCGAGTGTATGTCCACCATGCCCAATCGGACATGTTATGCTTAGCGTAGCATGGCCAAGCGGGCATGATCCGCCTGGTTATGAAATGTCTCAAGAAAGAGCCGTGAAGGTGATTGAAAGAATCAGAGAGTTAGGTCTCACGAACAAAGCGGTTGCTGACGCCGTAGGTGTTGGCGAGCGCTCGGTTTATCGCTGGTTCAGCTATGAGAGAGAGCCAAGACTGAATTTTCATCAGGTCGCGGCTCTGTGCACAGTGCTCAACTGGAGTGTGCAGCAGCTTGCTGAGGCATACCATCCACCAAAAGCCAATGAAAAAGGGGCCGCCCTCGAAAGCTAGCCCCCCCCAGTTCACCGTCTATCTAGTAAACAGGAACCATCAAATGGTAACTTCAACCGCCGCTCCCCAAACGGGGGCTCATTTTCAGCGCCTAGATCTAAAGGCTGTTGTTGACGGCCTGCAATCCCTCGAGGCCGATGCCGAAACCAACGGGGGTCTATCTATAGAGCAGGCCCATTGGTTTAACCGCTATCTCAATGCCTGGGACTTCTACCGGCTCAGCCAGCCAGAAGACTATCAGATGGAGGTTGAGCGCGCGATCGCCACCATTTTTGCCCATCACACCTGGGCAGGTATTTCCCGCTAAGCATTTGTAAAACCCAGGGGCCAAAGCCGTCGAAAGCGAGCCCCTGGGATACCCCGACTAAGGAGCATTCATATTC
>JBARVK010000493.1:0-5475 GCA_049646225.1 Nodosilinea sp. | reverse complement strand
CAGCTGGGCCAGGTGGGCTACTTTGGCGGCGGTGAACAGGCTGGCCGAGGCGTTGGGGCAGGCCGCCACGCAGGCCCCGCAGCCAATACAGGTGGCGTAGTCAAAGGCGGCATCGGCGCTGGCCTTGGGCACGGGGATGGCATTGGCCTCGGGGGCCGAGCCGGTCTTGACCGAAATGTAGCCGCCCGCCATGATGATGCGATCGAATGCAGCCCGATCGACCACCAGGTCTTTAATTACTGGAAAGCCCTTGGCCCGCCAGGGTTCTACCGTGATCTCATCACCGTCGTTAAAGTACCGTAGGTACAGCTGGCACGTCGCCGTCTGGGGGCGTCCGCCGTGGGCCTTACCGTTGATCATGACGCCGCAGGAGCCGCAGATGCCCTCGCGGCAGTCGTAGTCCACCTCCACCGGGTCAGCCCCAGCCTGGATCAGCTGCTCGTTGAGCACGTCGAGCAGCTCTAAAAACGACATATCGGGGTGGGCGTCATCTACGGTATAGGTCTGAAACTGGCCGGGAACGTCGGCAGCGGCCTGCCGCCAGACCTTGAGGTGAAGTTGCATGGGAGGTGGGGTAAACGGCCTAATCCTACTTATAGTGTAGCGATCGCAGGGGAGGGGTTGAGGTTTTTGACCTGACGCCTACCGCCCTGCACCTTACACCCCATCTCCCCCCAAATGGTATAAATCAGGCAGTGACTGATATAGCGTATGGCTAAGGGTAAATCTAAATCTGGGGCGGGGTCTGGGAACCAGTCGAAGGCGACCGACCGCCACGTCTATCGCGAGTTTGGCCCCGCCGACCCGATGGCGCGGGGGGTGCCCGATCGCCCCCCCAATCAGCAAACGGTGCGGGTGCAGGTCAGCCGCAAAGGGCGCGGCGGCAAAACCGTGACGGTGATCGCGGGCTTTCAGCACACGCCTGACTCCCTCGCTGCGTTGGCCAAGCAGCTCAAGGCCCAATGCGGCACCGGCGGCACCGCCAAGGAAGATACGATCGAGATTCAGGGCGACCACGCCCAAAAACTGGTAGAGCTTTTGGTGGCCAAAGGCTATCAGGCAAAACGAAGCGGAGGTTGAAGGGTATGGGGTGGATGGGGATGGGATGGATGGCCAAGAGGCAGGGTAAAGGGTGGATGCGATCGCTCGTCTGTTTTGGGGCGACCCTGCTGCTGGTGCTGGGCAGGCCGGGGATGCTGCCGCTGCTGGCCCAGACGGACGGGGCCACTGCGCCAGTGATATCTGCTGCCGCAACCCAGCAGGTTTTACCCAGCGAAAACCCCGCCGAAAACCGTCCTCTAATTCCCCCGAGGCGGGTCATGCCGGTGGATATTCAAAATTATTGGGCTAAGGACTGTATCACCAGTCTGACTCAGCTGGGCCTGGTCGCCCCCGATCGCAGCGGTCGGTTCTACCCCGACGATGAGATTCTGTGGGGCGACTACGTAGCCCTGCTCAACCAGATCAACCCTCCCGCCCAGGCGGGCGACTGGGCTAACCCGCTGGAGCGAGCCCTGGGCCTGGAAACGGCACCCTCCGTGGCGGCCCACTACCCCGACCAGTACTTTCAGCCCGATCGCCCCCTGGTACGAGCCGAAGCCGTCATGGCCCTGGCCGCTAAACTAGGGGCCAACTACGAGCTGGCCGCTAATACCCTCATCAACACCAGTCTCGAAGACGGCCCCCAGGTGCCGCAGTACGCCCGCGAAGGTGTTGCCGCCGCCCTCACCCAGGGCCTAGTGGTCAACTATCCCCAGGCCAATCGGCTCAACCCGGTTAAGCGGCTGACCCGAGGCGAAGCGGCGGCCCTGGTGTGTGGCGCGGCTTCAAACCCCACCCTGCACCGCACCCTTGACCCCGCCTGGGTAGCCCAGGCCCAAACCCCGACGGTGCCCTCGCCGCTGCGAGAAACGCGCGGCGTGTGGCTGACCAACGTCGATAGCTCGGTGCTGTTTTCCACCGAGGCGCTGCAATCGGCGGTGAACCGCCTGGCCGACCTCAACTTCAACACCCTCTACCCCGTGGTGTGGAACTACGGCCACACCCTCTACCCCAGCGCCACGGCCCAGCGCGAGCTGGGGGTGAGTCAGCACCTGATGGGCGATCTGCGCCCCCCCGGGCCCGCCTCCGAAAGCGATCGCGATATGCTGCGGGAGGCGATCGAGTTTGGCCACGCTCGGGGCATGGCGGTGGTGCCCTGGTTTGAGTTTGGCTTTATGGCCCCCGCCGACTACGAACTGTACCGTCGCCATCCCGACTGGTTTATCCAAAAGCAGCCCGAGGCCGGGTCTGCCGTACCCAAGGCGGCGGCGAAACCGGCATCCCCCAAGCTGAGCGCCCTGGAGCGGCCCCAGGCGAGTGAACTGGCCCGCGAAAAGCACCGGACTGATCAGTGGATCGCCCAGGTGGACGAATTTCTGCCCGACAATGAACCCCTGGTTGACCCCGGCATTTGGATGGAGGGCAACGTGATTCCGCGCCGCTGGATGAACCCCTTTCACCCCCAGGTGCAGAAGTTTCAGCTGGAGCTGATCAACGACCTAGTCAGCAACTACGAAGTCGATGGTTTTCAGTTTGACGACCACCTGGGCCTGCCGGTGGACTTTGGCTACGACCCCTTTACCATCAACCTGTATCGGGCTGAGCACAGCGGACAAGCGCCGCCCAGCGATCCCCAGGATGCCGAGTGGGTAGCCTGGCGGGCCAACAAGATCTCTGATTTTCTAGCGGAGGTTTATAAGCTGGTCAAGGCGCGGCGGCCCAATGCAGTGGTATCGATTTCGCCCAATCCCTACCCCTTTGCCTACGCCAACTACCTGCAGGACTGGCCCACCTGGGTGAGTCGGGGCATTGTTGATGAGCTGGTGATTCAGGTTTACCGCAGCGACCAGAACCGATTCATGTGGGAGATGAACAAGCCCTCGATTCAGGCGGCGCGACGCAAGATTCCGGTTAGCATCGGCATTCTCAGCGGGCTGCGGGCCCGGCCGGTCAAAATGGACTTTATTACCGACCAGATGGCGGCGGTGCGCGATCGCGCCTACTCGGGCATGTCGTTCTTCTTCTACGAATCACTGTGGATCTCGCCGCCGCCTGAGACCGCTACCCAGCGGGTTGAACAGCTGCAGCAGGCCTTTGCGTCTTCCGCCACGCGACCCCGGCGCAGTTGACAATGATATGGCCCACCAGTTATGGCCCAGCGTAGAGCACGACGTTTTCCTGCTCGTTGGGGTCGTTGCGGGCTACGATCGCCTGGGCCGGTTCGGTGGCGCTCAGGTTGGTGGGCTGGTGGGGCACCCCGGGGGGAATATACAAAAAGTCCCCCGCCTCGTTGACGACAGTTTTAGCTAACCCTTCGCCGTAGGCCGTTTTGACCCGGCCCTGAAGAATATAAATAGCGGTTTCATAGTCTTTGTGAAAGTGGGGCTCTGCGGTTGCCCCCGGTGGAATAACCACCAGATTCATCGATAGGCCCTGGGTACCGGCGGTGGCCCCAGAGATACCGACAAAGTAGGGCAGCTTTTGTATAGTCGCGGTGTCGTGCTGAGGGCGTACCGTAACCATTTCGCCATCGGCTGGGGGCGGAGCTGAATCGGCCATAGGATTGTCCTCAAGCGTGGTAAACCAGAAGGCAAGCAGCGCGATCATGAACCCCTGCAATGGCAGGGTGAGGAACTAGAGCATGTCCCGGAGCATGCCCCGGAGAATAGCCCTGTAGGATAGTAATCACGACCTGCTTTAAGTGCCCCCTACTCAATGCCTCCTAAATATAGCCGACCTGACCAGCTGCCGGACCAGCCCCCCGAGGGCATGAACCCGGAGAAATATGCCCGCCTCAGGGCCGAGGCCCAGGCGCCCTACAAAGGGCTGCGCAAGTTTATCTACGGGGCGGTGGGGGCCTCGGGGTCGATCGGGGCCTTTGTCTTTTTTACCCAGCTGCTAGCGGGGCGCGACGTGAGCAGTGCGCTGCCCAACCTGGCGGTGCAGCTGGGGGTGATTGCGCTCATGGTCGTGCTGTTTCGGCTAGAAAAGAAAGACTAGCGGGGTGTTATGGCGCTAATTACCGTGCGCCCTGAGGGGCTGTACTGCGAAAAAGGTGGTTTTTATATCGATCCCTGGCGATCGGTGGAAACGGCGTTAATTACCCACGCCCACAGCGACCACGCCCGAGCAGGGGCTACCCAGTACCTTGCCACGTCTCAGTCCGAGGGGATTTTGCGGCGGCGGCTGGGTCAGGACATTCGACTGCAGGGGGTAACGTACGGCGATCGCATCAAGCTGGGCGAAACCTGGGTATCGTTTCACCCAGCGGGCCACGTGCTGGGCTCAGCCCAAATTCGGGTTGAGCATAGGGATGAGGTGTGGGTGGTGTCGGGCGACTACAAGCGCTGTGCCGATCCTTCCTGCACACCCTTTGAAGTGGTGCCCTGCGATACGTTTATTACCGAGGCCACCTTTGGCCTGCCCATCTACCGCTGGGAGAGCGGCGCTGAGACGATGCGCCGCATCTACGACTGGTGGCAGGGGGATCTGGAGCGGCCGTCGATTTTGTTTTGCTACGCCTTCGGCAAGGCCCAGCGGGTGTTGAGCGAACTGGCCAAGTTTAGCGATCGCCCCGTTTACGTCCATGGTGCCATTCACGTGCTGACCGAGATTTACCGCGAGCAGGGGGTGGCGATGGTGCCGACGATCTGCACCTCCGAGCTGCCCCGCAGCCACAACTTTACCGGGGAATTGGTGCTGGCGCCCCCATCGGGCCACCGCTCCAGCTGGATGAAGCGCTTTAAGCATCCCCAAACCGCCTTTGCCTCGGGATGGATGGCCGTGCGCGGGGCGCGGCGGCGGCGCGGCTACGAGCGCGGCTTTGTGCTTTCGGACCACGCCGACTGGCCGGGGCTGATTCAAACCGTCAAAGATACCGGCGCCAAAACGGTGTACGTCACCCACGGCCAGTCCGATGTCGTATCGCGCTATCTGCAGGAATCGCTAAATCTGGAGGCGATGCCTCTCGAAACCCTATTTGAAGGAGAGGGAGATATTTGATGGAATCAACCCCGCTGGATGGTGTGATGGGCGGGCTGGCCCTGCTGATTTTGCTGGGAGGCCTGTGGATGCTGATCAGCGGCGTGGGCGATATGGACCGCTGAGGATCGCCCCAGGGCGTTGGCGTAGGTCATGAGCTTACTGGCCCCGTAGAGAGCCGTGATGGCAAACATGCCCACCGCTACCCAGCCCTGAAAGCGCTGGGCAATCCACAGAGCGGCCAGGAGAAGGGCGATCGCATCTAGGGTCAGCACGTCGAGGCGCGATCGCCAGTTGGCCGCCTGCACGGGTTGAGAACTGGTCGGCTCTAGGCGCACCGTTGCCACCAGGTTGAAACCAATCACGCTGAGCAAAATGGCCGCCATCCCCCAGCCTAGATAGCCCAGGGCAGCGGCAGAAAACCCCACCAGCTGGCCCAGGGCAGTCCAGATC
>JBARVK010000492.1:0-4807 GCA_049646225.1 Nodosilinea sp. | reverse complement strand
GCTCAACTTTGTGGTCACTCCTAGCGCCCGCAACCGCATTCGCCAGTGGTATAAGCGATCGCACCGCGACGAAAATATTGCCCGAGGCCGCGACATGCTCGAAAAAGAGCTGGGCCGCAGTGGCTTTGATGCCCTGCTCAAGTCGGAACCGGCCCAGATGGCGGCTGAGCGCTGCAACTACCCGAGTGTGGATGATCTGCTGGCCGGGCTGGGCTATGGCGAGGTCACCCTTAACCTGTTTGTGAACCGCCTGCGGGATGCCATCAAGACCAAACAGCCTCTGGAGGTGGTGTCGCCTGAGTCGTCGCTGCAAGATTCTGACCAGTTTTTGGCTGGGGCCGTCACCAGCCCTCACCGCCATCGTCCCGCTCCCTCCAAAGATCCAATTTTGGGCATTGAAGGGCTGGTGCACCACATTGCGGGCTGCTGCAACCCGCTGCCCGGCGAACCGATTATGGGCAGCGTCTCCCTGGGCAGTCGGGGAATTGCGATCCACCGACAGGGCTGCTCCAACTTAGACGACATTCCCTGCGATCGCATCATCCCGGTCAGCTGGAACCCCGGCGAAAACAACGGTTCGCGCCACACCTACCCGGTCGAAGTGCGCATCAAGGTGATTGACCGCGTCGGTGTGCTGAAAGATATTTTGTCGCATCTGTCTGATTTGCAAATCAACGTCCACAAGGCCCAGGTCAAGACCTTCCCCGGCCAAACCGCTGAAATTGACCTTGGCCTCGACGTGAAAGATCACGCTCACCTCGACCAAACCTTCGTGCAGATTCGCAAAATGACCGATGTCCTGCAAATTCGTCGGATGAATGCTGTGGTATAGCTGGGCTCAGCCATTTTGGCCAGTTCTACTGACGGCTAGCTCCTGCTCTGCTCAGCGCTCTGAAACGCTAGCGCCGTGGAATAATGGGAGTCTGCAGTCACGACAACAGCACGGTAGCGCAGAACTATGGCGCAGGCAGCGGCCAACCCAATTAAACGAGTCGGCGTTATTGGCGGCGGCCAGCTAGCCTGGATGATGGGGCCAGCGGCTCAGGCCCTGGGGCTTGAGCTGGTGGTGCAAACCCCCCGCGAAAACGACCCGGCGGTGGCGATCGCCCAGGCGAGCATTCTCGCACCCGTGGCCAATGTCGCCGCCACCACCGCCCTCGCCGCCCAGTGCGACGTGATTACCTTTGAGAACGAATTTATTGACGGTGACGGGCTGCAATCCCTGGCTAGGCAGGGCACTCGCTTTCGCCCTAGCCTGGAGGTGCTGAATCTAGTGCTCGATAAGCGCTACCAGCGCGAGTTTTTTGCCCAGACTGGCTTGCCCAATCCCCGCTACGATTTTTTAGAGGACGGCGAAAGCGACGCAGACCTCGCCGCCAAAGCTGAGGCCATCGGGTTTCCCCTGGTGATGAAAACTCGCCGCCTGGGCTACGACGGCCAGGGCACCGCCGTTGTCAGCGATGCCGCTCAGCTCGGCCCCACCTGGCACCACTTCAACCGCGTGCCGGTACTGCTAGAAGAGTTTGTGCCCTTCAAGCAGGAGCTAGCCGTCATGGTCGCCCGGTCGGCTCAGGGCGAAATCGCCGTCTACCCTACCGTCGAAACTCAGCAGGTCGATCAGATCTGCCGTCGAGTTTTGGCCCCGGCTGGGGTTAGAGCCGGAGTAGCCAGCCGTATGGAGGGGATTGCCCGTACCCTGGTCGAGGCCCTACAGCTAGTGGGCATCGTCGGCATCGAGTGCTTTTTGACCCACAGCGATCGCATCTTAATCAACGAAATTGCCCCCCGCACCCACAACTCGGGTCACTACAGCCTCGATGCCTGCCAAACCTCGCAGTTTGAGCAGCAGCTGCGGGCGGTCAGCGATCGCCCCCTCGGCCCCACCAGCCTCACCTGCCCCCAGGCCATTATGGTCAATCTGCTGGGGCTCAATGAGTCTGACCAACGCCACCACTACAAGCTAGAGCAGCTCAAACAACTACCCGAGGCTACCCTCTACTGGTACAACAAAGCCATTCGCCCGGGCCGCAAGCTCGGCCACATCACCCAGCGGCTGCCCGCTGGAGCCGACCCCAAAGCTGCCGCCGCCGCGATCGAGGTTCTCTGGTACGGCGAATAACCCACATACCTGCCCCCCGCTCCCCTGCCTCCCTTTATGCCTCACACCCTAGACCAGCTCAACGCCATGACCGAGGCCGAATTTGTCGCCGCGATTGGCCCCGCCTTTGAAGACACCCCCGCGATCGCCGCACAAGTCTGGCCCCAGCGCCCCTTTGCCTCGGTACTCGATCTCCATCAGCGCATGGTAGCGATCGTCCAGTCGATGGCGACTACAGATCAGCTGGCGCTGATCAAGGCCCACCCGGATCTGGGTAATCGGGTTGCCATGGCCGAGGCTTCGGTGGTAGAACAAAGCAACGCTGGTCTGAGCGACCTCAGCCCAACGGAGTATCAGCTCTTTCGACGGCTTAACCAGGACTATAACGATAGGTTCGGCTTTCCGTTCATCCTGGCGGTGGCGGGGCAGACCAAAGCGTCGATTTTAGACAACTTTACACGTAGGTTGCTTAATTCTACGGAGGCAGAAACAGCTACGGCACTTCAGGAAATTGAAAAAATTGCCTTTTCCCGTCTAGAACAGTGGATTTTGTCGGCTTAGGCGCCTTTTAGCCTTCAAATCTGCCACATAAAAGCTTTACACATTGGTTAAGTCAGACGAGATTGATTAAGATTTTGTTTTCCACGTACGTACAGGCTTTTGTATCTGAGAACAGCCGTGATACTTTAGCCAAATACTAAAATTGGTTGCTCTGGAGACGATAGATTCGTCCCACTAGCTGCTTTTGATGGCGTTACGTCCTGAGATTGTGCCAGTGAGTAATCTACATTTGATCCGTACTATGAGCTGCTGACGATGTAGAACCTGTGTCCTTTTAGATTGGTCATTTCAAGACGCGCAAGGTTATGTAGCCGGATTAGTTGCGATCGCATCACATCTTGGCCTATGCACTGCAAATCACTAGGGTCTAAATCACGATGACGCTCTCCCTTACTCAAGACCGTAATCCTAAATTTCATATTTTAACGAGTACTAAATTTGACTTTGCGCATTTTGTGACTCGGGCCGATCTGGGTGAAGGACCACGGCATACTATCTGGCAACTCAAAGAAAAGCTCAATGCCCAGATTCACCAGCCCGAGTTTGAGGACGATAGCGCCGTGACGGCGGCTGACAAACTGCTCTCAAAACTGATTGGCAGACCTCATCAGTGGGCCTTGGCCAGGCAGATTCTGGCTCAGACCGGGTCAGGCGACATTGTTTACTGCTGTGGAGAAGATGCAGGGCTACCGCTAGCGATCTTGGCGGCTTTCAAAAAAGATCGTCCCTATCTGGTCATGAATGTTATGTGCCCCGAGCGTCAGCGGCCTCGGCTGCTGCTCAAAGGTCTTCAACTCCACCGTCTGGTTCATACCTTTTTGGTCAATACAGCCCTCAAGGCTGAAACGATGAGAGATATGCTCAAGCGGTCCGAAGAATCAGTCGTTTGCCTGGCTGAGCAAACTGATAAAGAATTCTTTTATCCTGGTCCTGGCACCCTGGCGAAGCACCGTCCCCTAGTGGTGAGCGCTGGTTTAGAGCAGCGAGACTACGTCACCCTGGCCGAGGCGATGCAGAACCTTGACCTAGATGTAAAAGTCTGCGCGGTATCGCCTAACGCTACCTCCAAAACCCGATGCCGGATTCCAGAGCACCCTCCCGACAATATGGAGATGCGCTACTTTGACTGGGTCGAGCTGCGCGATTTGTATCGCAGCGCCGATGTCGCAGTCGTCAGCTTAATTGACAACACCTATTCTGCTGGGCTAACGGTTTTGATGGAAGCGATGGCCTGTCGGAGACCGGTCGTGATCACTAAAACTATCGGCCTGGCTACCGAAATGGCCGCCAAAGGGCTGGTCTGGGGGGTGGAACCTGACTCTCCCGAGCAGCTAAAAGCGACGGTCGACTATATTCTCAACCACCCTGAGGAAGCCAGCGCCAGGGCAGAGGCGGCCTATCAATATTTTCTAGAACACCACACCAGTGAACATCACATCGACCAAATATTCCGCCTGCTGCAACGGGTGGCTAGCATCGTTGCGGTAGATGCGCCGGTGGTTGTACAGGCCAGACCAGTTTGACCGAAATCTAAACTCAGTCGGTGCGTAGGGTACGCAGGCGGTTGATCGCCGCCGCTAGTTCCAGGCCCCGAAAGCTGACCAGATCGCCCGAGGGCCAATCGGTTAGGCCGTCGAGCCCGGACTGAGCCACGTCGGCCATCACGGCGGCGATCGCCTCGGATAGTGGGGGTTTTGCCCCCATATGGTAGCGCTGGGCGTAGACAATGGCCGCCGCGATCGCCCGCACCTGTCCCGACTCCACCAGCTGCTCAACCGCCGATAGGTCAATGGCTTCGGTGCCAATTTGGAGCTGATCGACATCGCGCGCCCGCAGCTTGACGCTGTGACGGCCCTTGCTGGGGTCGATACTGTCAGGCTGAATGATGCGGGGAGTGATGGCCCCAAAGGACTGGCCGCCCTCGCGATCGCGCTCCGTTTGAAAGTCTGCCGCGATCGCCTTGGCCTGCTCGGTGACATCCTGGGGCACAAACTCGTCCATGGCGATCACTGTGTCGGCAACGTCAAAGTAGTCGCCGCTGCCCCCCATCACCAGCACCGTAGAAATAGCGTAGTCGGTGTAGAGCTGTCGCACCTTGTCGATAAAGGGCGTAATCGGCTCTCGGTCTTTAGTAATTAGGGTTTGCAT
>JBARVK010000491.1:0-6162 GCA_049646225.1 Nodosilinea sp. | reverse complement strand
CAATCAGCCCGTCCTCGTCGTAGTCGAGAATCAGGTTGGGGGAAACGCGGGCGGTCTCGTCCACATCGCGCTGGGTAAACGCGATTTGCAGGATGTCGCGATCGGGGTCGTAGATGATCTGCATAGGGCGAAGGCAAAGGGCGACGGCGATTTAAGCGTAATGACGGGAAACAAGAATAATAGCCGCCATCATAAAGTGTTTCGGCTCCGATGGCGTATTCCCGCCGCAGCTCTATCCTTTCACGACGGGTACAGCCCGGGGGCTACGGTGGCTAAATCGCCGGGGCCAAACCAGCACCCGCACCAGCAGCCAAATTGATCGCAGTTCACCGGGGCTGTTCCAGCGCTTCCACTGGCCAGGGCGGCAAAATAGAGCGGTCACCAGGGCGCGGTAGCTAGCCGGGGCGAGGGGGCCAAACTGCACCCGTAGCTGGGGAAAATCGTCTTTGTCGTTGTTTTTACAGCTGATGGCGGTGATGATGCCCTCCAGGGCGATCGCCTCCTCAGCGATTTCTAAATCTACGGTCATGCCCACGCTGAGGGGGTGCTCTGGGGAGGCTCGCTGGGTGAGGGCGATGTCTAAACCCACCTCTGACATCAGTGTAGTGATGCCCCACCAGGTCTTGGCCGATGCACTAGCGGGGACGGTGGGCCCGTGGTTGAAGCCCGGCTCGGCGGGGCGATCGCCCGGTTCGGGCCGAAAGGTGCGCGGCGACAGCTTAACCACCCGCCGCATGTCAAACCACAGGTGGGAGTTGGGGCGGGGCACATCCAGCAAAATTAGCAGGGCCACAGCGATCATGGTCAGGTTGTAGGCGCTCCACACCCAGCCCAGGGCCAGCCCCCGAGCCTGAAGCGCGTAGCCATTGCTGCCCCAGCCCGCCATCAGGCACAGGCCCAGGTTGCGCCACAGGCTGACAGCCGTCAACCCAAACAACACGACCAGCGGCCAGCCCAGCTTCCAGTTGAACTGAAACCGCTGGCTAGAGGTGCCCTTGGGCGTCACCTGAAACCCCCGCGAGAAGGGGTTGATCATGGCCTGGATGACCGTGGCCGCCAGGGGAAACACCAGCACCAGCGAGTAGATATCTGACAGCAGGGCAGAGCGCGATCGCTCGTTTAGCCAGGCAAACACCGTCAGCTGCACCAGGTAGTAGGGCACAAAGTAGTAGAGCAGCTCCCGCGCCGTGGCCTGAATGGGAATCACGCCCAGAAACGAGTAGGCCAGCGGCATGAGTAAAAACCCAATTCGGGGAATGCTGCTAAACCAGTGCAGCAGCCCCTCCAGATGACCCAGCCGCTGAATGGGGGAAAGGCCCGGAATCGTCAGCGGGTTGGAGTCGATAAAGAAGGCCTGCAGGGTACCCCTGGCCCAGCGCAGCCGCTGCGAGGCGTGGGCGGCAATGTCTTCGGCGGCGAGGCCAGCGCTGAGCTTTTCGTCGAGGTAAATGACGTCGTTGCCCTGGGCGGCCAGGCGCACTGAGGTAAAGTAGTCTTCGCTCAGCGACTCGGTGACAAAGCCGCCGCTCTTTTCCAGGGCGCTGCGCCGCACCACAAAGGAGGTGCCCGAGCAGACCACGCTGCCCACCCCGTCGCGCATGGGCTGAATCTGGCGGTAAAAGACCTCTTCTTCAGGCGTTAGCACTCCCTCTAGGCCCAGGTTGCGGGCGATCGGGTCGGCGTTGTAAAAGCTCTGGGGGGTCTGCACCAGCCCCACTCGGCTCTGCTCAAAAAAGCCCACCGTGCGGCACAAAAAGTTGCGGGTGGGCACAAAGTCGGCGTCAAAGGAGGCCATTAGCTCCCCCCGGGTCTGCCCAATGGCGTAGTTGAGGTTGCCGGCCTTGGCGTGGTCGTGGGTGGGGCGAGCGATGTACTCACAGCCCAGATCCGCCGCCAGGGCTTTGATCCCAGGGCGGTCGGTGTCGTCGAGCAGGTAAATGGTCTTGCGGGGGTAGGTCATGGCCTGGCAGCCAATGATGGTGCGGCGCAAGATAAAGGCCGGTTCGTCGTAGGTGGGAATAAACACATCCACCCAGGGCTGATAGCGACCGCTGGTCACCGCCTGCTCGAGCTGGTCGGCCTGGGGCCTGCGATCGCGCACTCGCAGAAGCAGCAGCAGCTGAATAATGCTGGTGGTAAGGCCGAACAGCTCCATCCCCAACAGCCCCAGACTGAGGGTGCCCTCCAGGGGCGAGGCCAGGTTGAGCGTCGACAGGCAGCGCCACACCAGGTAGCGGATGACCAGGGTAAGCAAAATGCCAATCACCATGCACCGCGACCAGGGCCGGGGCCGGGGCGAAATGCGGGTAATGGCGTAGGCCAACAGCAGCAGCACCACGGTGGGGGCAACCAGGTACTGGGCCGCCACCATCGGCACCTCTAGCCACACGGGGGGCTGACCCTGCAACACCTGCAGCTGAGCAAAAATTTTGGTGATCCGAGCTTCGCCAGCAAACCAGGCCAGCACAATCGCCGCCGATAGCCCAACGGTGGCCCCCATAACCGAGGTGGCCCAGCGCAGGGAAGGGCGTGATTTAGCTTCATCGGTTGGCCTAGAAGCAGACTTAGATAAAAACGCCATCGTGCTGCTAAACGGTAGAGAGCAGGGAAATCGAGTCTGGGCAACCCTTTTGGCGATGTCGCCGGGCACCCTCACAGAGATTCTGCCGGATTCCTCTGAGAGCCACCTGAGCGTCCCCAGCCCGAGCGCACCCCAGTATGGAGGACTCGAGCAGGTTTAAAGGGTACTGAGGGTTACTACACCCCAGTCCGGTTTAAGATCCCACCCCACTCTCTACGCACCAGCTCCGAGTCCAGATGGCGCTAGCGGGTAACTGCGCTTGAAGGTTGCCACACCCAACCGCTCTGGCACCCCCAGCTCCCTAGCTCCCCTGCTCCCGAGCGTCCGAACCTAGTCCCTCAACTTTCGCCCATACACTACCACTCTGGATCCCCCATCTCCCCTATCTCCCCCATCTCCCTAGCTCCCCTGCTCCCCTGCTCCCCAGCGTTCGAACCTAGCCCCTAAACTCTCACCCCTGCGTACCAGCCTCCATCAACCTCGCTGGCCCGGAGCCATGGCCTGGCGCAGCACCTCGTGACCAAAGCCGTAGCCGCCTCCGACCCGGCGCAGCAGCCCCGCCGCCACCATACTATCCAGCCACGGGCGAGCAGTCAGGGGCAGGCCCTGTGCTCCCCCCAGCAGCAAGCGGACAATGCCGTGCTGGAGCCCAAACGACAGCCACAGCACCGCGCCGACCATGCTCCCCACCATCAGCCGGACCGAGCCGGGAGGCAGGAGCGCCAGGGGCGGCTGACCGCTCACCACCGCTGGCAGCACCAGAATGAGCCCCAGCAGCAGGCCCAGCTCAGCCACCAAAAGGGCTGTGTTACGCAGCGCCAGGCTCACGTCCTGGTTGGGGCTTTGGCGGCGCTGCATCGCTCCGGCCTGACCGCCCCGCAACAGCCCCACCAGCCCCAGGCTCCAGCCCAGGACAATCCCCAGGGCTCCGACCCAGCCAAATCCAGCCGTGCCAAGACCAAAGGGCGTCAGCAGCAGCGCCCCCACGGTGCCCAGCCCCAGCCCCAGCCCCAGCCCCAGCAGGCCGCAGGTGAGGGCCAGGGTAGCCAGGCCGCTGAAGGGCGCGATCGCCAGCCCGAGGCGAACATAGGCAAAATTCTCCAGGTCAATTTGAGAGACCATCAGCCCCACCGCCAGCCCCAGCAGCAGATGGCCCCCCACCAGCCCGAACACCAGGGCAATGGCCAGCCCTACCAGCAGGCGGTACAGCAGCTGCCGGGGTTCGGGCAGCCAGGCGCGCTGCAGGTCGTCCAGGTAAAACAAGCGGGGACGCTGATCGAGCTGAGCAGCCAGCCAGCCCAGGCTGGCCCGATGCCGAGGCGGCTTGCCTTTGGCCTGAGCCAAACGGTCTTCAAGGTAGCGCTGCACCAGGTCAGCCCGACTCTGGATCGGCGGCTGGGCCGGGTTTGTCATCGCCACCAGCATGGTCAGGTTGAGGGGGAGCCGGGCCAGCTGCTGCAGCACCTTGCTGCCCTTGATCACCGGCCACAGCTCGGGGCGGTTTTGGCCCATCACGTAGTCTTTGACCTGCTGGGCCGCCAGCGGAATGATGTGGATGCCGCCGTTGAACTGATCAAAAATTAGCCCTGACGATTCCATCACCTGGCGACGGCAGCAGAGCAGGGCGGTTTGGTTAGGGTTGGTGCGCAGCAGCGCCTCCAGGGCGGCGGCAAACTTGCGCTGCTGGGGCGTAGGCAGGTGGTCAAAGCCATCGACCAGCAGGGTCAGCTGGGCCTGGTCGACCCAGCTGGCGGCGGTGGTTTTGGCGACGCGGTACTCGCGCCACAGCGTGGCGATCAGCCACTCGCGCATGGTTTCCCCCGCCCAGCCGGAGACATCCAGCCACACCGGCACCGGCCCGCCGCGCTTGAGCAGCAGGTCGCCCACCGCCAGCAGCGTGTGAGTTTTGCCCACCCCCGCTTCGCCTAAAATTAGCAGTCGTCCGTCGATGCCGTCGAGCTGAAACCGATCGGCGATCGCCTCCATGGAGGTCAGCACCTGGTTATCCTGGCGGCCAAACTGCAGCCCCCAGACTCGATAGTTCATGGGAATCTCGCGGTGCGGCGCCACCAGCGGCCAGCCCTGACGATGGGCGGTGAGCTGCTGCCCCACCACCGTCGCCAGCCGCCGCAGGTCGGTAGCCACCGGCGGCTGGCCAGGAATGAGCGATCGCAGAGTACTGGTAACCATAGGGGCAACCCTCGCAGCGAGTCTAGTAACGGGGCACCGATCGATCGACGGTTAGAGCGTAGGCATCAATGCCGCCGGTCACATTCTTGAGCTGGGTAAAGCCCTGTTGGGCCAGCCAACTGCACATTTGCGCCGATCGCATGCCGTGGTGACAGAGCACAATGGTGTCGCGATCGCGCTCAAAGCGGCTGTGAATGCTCTCTGACCAAGCGGCAAACTCGCTCAGGGGCAAGTTTACAAAGCCCGGCAGGCTGGCGGTCTCCACCTCCTCGGGTTCGCGCACGTCAATCAGCTGCACCGTGGGGTCAGCCTCAGCCAGCCGCTGGGCCAACGCCTCAACGCTGAAAGACTCGTAGGGAGAGGGATTAGAGGCAAAGGTCATAGGTCAATTCTAGGGGCAGATGGGGTAAGCCATCCCTCAATTCAGCCAGGGATGCCTAAACTTACGCAACCATAACCCACTGGCCCGGAAAGGTGGTGTACCCTGAGCATGACCTGACCGCTACTGCCCCGCACTCACCGGAGACACTCCTTGAAAACCATTGGCCTAATTGGCGGCATGAGCTGGGAATCGTCGCTAGAGTACTACCGCATTCTCAACCAGGCCACCCGAGCCGAACTGGGGGGGCTGCACTCCGCCAAGGTGATCCTATTTTCGGTCGATTTTGCCGATATGGCGGCCATGCAGCACGTCGGCAACTGGGCCGATATTGCAGACATTCTGATCGAGGCGGCCCAAAAGCTGCAAATGGCCGGGGCCAGCATGGTGCTGCTGTGCGCCAACACCATGCACCTGCTGGCCGCCGATATTGAGGCTCGCATTTCGGTGCCCCTGGTGCACATTGCCGATGCGGTTGCAGCGGTCATTAAAGCCCAGGGGCTAGGGCGGGTGGGGCTGCTGGGCACCAAATTCACCATGGAGCAAGACTTCTATCGCCAGCACTTAACTGAGCGCCACGGTTTAGAGGTACTGATTCCCAGCGAGTCCAGTCGGGACGTGGTGCACCACATTATTTATGACGAGCTGTGCCTGGGGCAGTTGAAGCCCGACTCTCGCCAGGCGGTGCTGGCGATCTGCCAGGAACTGGTCGAGGCCGGGGCCGAGGGGGTAATTCTGGGCTGCACCGAGCTAGAGCTGCTGGTTGGGGATGCCACGGCGGCGGTGCCCCTGTTTCCCACGACCCGCATCCATGCGGAGGCGGCGGTTGCCCTGGCTTTAAGCTGAGAAGGACTGCGAGAACCTTGGCTTTTGCAGCTCGAATTGGGTAAAAGAACTATGAGGCTAAAGATTGCAGCCATTGCCGGAGGTTTAGTTCTGCGTCAACTTCGTCTAGCTTGGCTTGAGCTAAGAACTCGTATAGTTTGGCTTTGGCCACCATAGGAAACGTTGG